>DBFOUY010000173.1:0-5052 GCA_048365975.1 Eubacterium sp. | reverse complement strand
CTTCTTCTGCTTTCTGCCGATATAAGCGTACTGTCCGCTCTTCATAACAGCCTGCTTAGCTGTTTTAAAGAGTCTGTGCTTTCCGCCGTAGTAGCCCTTAGCTGCCTTTAATACTTTCTTTCTTCTTTTACGAGTGGCCATAGCGCCCTTAATTCTTGCCATGTCAATATACCTCCGTGTTTATAGTTAAAGCTTAAAATATCTAAGCAATTTCTTCTTACTTATAAGGAACTAATCTCTTGCACTGCTTCTGGTTTGTAACGTCAGCAACTGCAGTTTTACGTAAATTTCTCTTACGCTTTGTTGATTTCTTTGTAAGAATGTGTGAGGTGTAAGCATGAGCACGCTTAACCTTGCCGCTTTTTGTTGTCTTAAAACGCTTTTTAGCGCCGCTGTGTGTCTTAATCTTTGGCATAATTATTCCTCCGTATTATAAATTACTTAGCCTGCTTTGGTGACAAAAACATAAGAATCTGTCTGCCCTCAAGCTTTGGTGCTTTATCAACATTTGCTTCCTCAGCAACAGCCTCGGCAAAGCGCTTCATATTATCAACGCCTAAATCCGAATGAGCCATCATTCTGCCCTTAAGTCTGATAGAAACCTTCAGCTTATGACCGGAAGCAAGAAATTTTTTAGCCTGATTAACTTTAGTATTGAAATCACCGACATCAATTGTAACTGAAAGGCGGATTTCCTTTGTTTCAATCTGTTTCTGGTTTTTACGGTTTTCCTTTTCCCTTTTAGCCTGCTCATAGCGGAACTTTGAATAGTCCATAATTTTGCAGACAGGCGGCTTAGCCTGAGGGGCAATCTTAACTAAATCAAGGTCACTGTCCTCTGCAATTTTAAGTGCTGCTTTTGCACTCATTATTCCAAGCTGCTCTCCGTCGGCAGAAATTACACGTAATTCCTTGTCTCTGATTTCACCATTAATCTGTTGAGCTTCCTTACTGATAAAAAACACCTCTTAAAAATTAATAACAAATAAGTGCGAACGCAAAACGCCCGCACTTCAATAATTACAATCACAAATGTAATATTGCCCTTTTTGCTAACACTTAAGGGGAGAACGGGGTTCGTTCTTCTTTGTTGTGTGAATATACTAACATATCCGTTACTGTTTGTCAACAGCTACTTTTCTCTTTTTGAAAAATTTATCAATACACCTGCATAATATATCAATCAGTATGCCGAGAGCAATTGTTGAAATAACAATAATTATCATTTTCTCCTTATTACCCATATCAGTCATAAGCTTATTAATAAGATTTCGAGTGAAGTCCTGGCACAGATAAACAGGAAGGCTTATTTTTCCAAGATAAGCGAAAAGCTTGTTTCCGTAAAATCTGCTTTCGTTTTTTGTTGAAAAGGCAAGAGTAACAAACACAGCCAGCATATATACAATGATACCTTCGTATTTTTGGCTGATTCCTGAGGTTGTAAAGAAAAGTGAGAACAGCAGACAGCCATTTTCGGCAATACACAAAAGTATTTTCTGCATCGTTGTTTCAGTCTTTATCTTCTGCGACATTTCAAAGCAGAATACACCAAGCAATATCACTGCAACAGCCCTTAAATTGCTTGAGTATGTAAAAGCACTTTCACACCATTTATTAGGCAGCATTCCATAGTTATGAATTAAGTAACCTATTAAAAATGCAGAGCCTGCAGGGGCAATAACCTTTGCCATAAAATCATAGCTTTTAAGCAGAAAAGGATAGATTATTACCAGTGCAAAAAACATTGATGCCAGATACCATTCAACCTTAACAAATGGTGTTTCGCCTATGCCTGTTCTTTCCAGAAATAATAAGCTCGGCAGTCTTTTAAAAATATCATAAAACAGCTTTTCCGAATATAAAGCCAGATATACAACTGCTAAGACGCACACAATAATATGCGGTATAAATACTGACTTTATTTTTTTGAACATAAAATCATATGTGCATTTTCCGATAGACTGCTTTCTGTTCTGTGACAATTTATATGCACTTTTTGCAGTCAGAAATCCGCTGACAAGGAAAAAGAACTCGACTCCTGTTCTTCCGTTTTCGAAAAATGACAGAGTACCGTTGAAAAATTCTTTTCCGCTCCAGAAATCACCGCCTATATGATAAAGTATTATAATTATGCAGAATACAAATCTGAACAGTTCAATTTTGCCGTTTCTTTTTGCAGGCATAATATCTCCCCCAAAATACAAATATTATTTACTGAGTATTAGTTTTGCCAAGCTCAGCCCACTGTGCAAGGAAATCATTATAATCATCTGTGAAATAAAAATCAGCACCGTTATTATATGAGAAGAAATAGAAATAATCGGTATCATCGTGATTTACAACTGCATCAATATTCACAACACCGGGATTGCAGATAGGACCGCTCGGCAGTGCTGCACATTTATAGGTATTATAAGAAGTAACAATATTATCATCAAAGCCTGCCTCACGGAGCTTATTGCCGTAATCAATCGTAACATCGCTCTGAAGCTGCTGACCCTTTTCAAGTCTGTTGATAAATACAGATGCTATTTTCTGAGCCACACCCTCACCAAGAGTTTCCTTTTCAACAACAGATGCAAGGGTCACAAGCTCATACATAGTCATATTATTCTGCTCACAATAGTCTTTCCATTTGCTGCTTATTCTGTCAGCAAAGGCGCCGAGCATTGTGTCAACAACCTCATAAGCATCCATATTCTCGGCAAAATCATATGTTGCAGGGAACAAAAAGCCCTCTAATGGATAGGCAATTGTTTCACTGTCAGGAATATCGGCAATGAATGAATAGTCATATTTTGATTTATTCTTGCATGCATTCATAAAATCATCAGCACTGCACACACCATTATCCTCAAGAACAGAGGAAACCTTGAAAATATCATAGCCCTCAGGAATACAGACTGAAACAGACTGATGAGTAACATCAGGTGTTTTAAGTTTCTGTGCAATATCCTCATAGCTCATTTGTGCATTAAGCTCAAATTCGCCCTGTATATATTCAAAATCAGGGTAATGCTTACTCATCCACATATCCCATATAGTTTCACTATTAATGATTTTATTCGCAAACAAAGCCTGTCCCACATCATACTGTGAGGTACTTGTAATATTAACAGTGCCGCCAGATTTCTGTTTTCTGTTGCCGTCAATTTCATCAGACACATATCTGTAACCGAAAAAACCAACAACAGCTATAAGCAGGACAGCAAGCACCGCTATAATCAATGATGAAATATTACTTTTCTTTTTTGCCATAAGATTCTCCTTTTCACTGTCTGCACATAGGAATGTGAGGAAGCCCCCTGTCTGTAATTTCAGCACCTATAACACTAAAGCCAAGCTTTTCATAAAATGGCACGGCATAATTCTGTGCATCAACAAATACTTTATCTGCACCCATTTCAAAAGCCTTATCTGTGACTGCACTGACTATATCAGCACCATATCCCTTACCCCTGCAGCTTTTTAATATAGCTATTCTTCCTATTTTAAAGCCTGCTGCTGTTTTTGCAATTCTTGCAGTACCCACAGGCTCATTTTCATCATAAAGCAGTGCAAAAAGACTTGTATTGTCATATTCGTCAAACTCACTGTCAGCATCTGCACCCTGCTCAATTGTGAAAACACAGGTGCGTATAGCTTTAACAATTTCAAACTCGGCAGCACTGCTGTCAAAAAAATCAATCCTCAATTTCGTGTACCTTAAGCATATTTGTAGTGCCTGATACACCAAGAGGTATACCTGCAGTGATAACTACAATATCTCCCTTTTCAACTGCACCTGCTGCAAGTGAAACCTCAACAGCGTGGTCAAACAGCTCATCAGTATTATTTTTTAACTCACACTTAAGCGGAGTAACGCCCCAGCTCAAATTAAGCTGACGCCAGACCTTTTCATCAATAGTCGCACCGATAATATTTGTTGCAGGTCTGAACTTTGAAATCATTCTTGCAGTGGTACCGCTCTTTGTAACTGTAATAATTGCAGACGCATTCAGATCGTGCGAGGTGGTAACAGTCGCGTGACTGATTGCTGACGTGGTATCCTTTGCACCGCTTTGAGGATAGAAATTATTAAAACGTTTAATATAATCAATATCATCCTCGGTATTCTTTGCAATTGATGTCATTGTTTCAACCGCCTCAACAGGATGCTTGCCCACAGCACTTTCACCTGAAAGCATTATTGCACTTGTGCCATCATAAATAGCATTTGCAACGTCGGTAATTTCCGCTCTTGTAGGTCTTGGATTATTAATCATTGACTCAAGCATCTGTGTTGCGGTGACAACAATTTTACCTGCATCATACACCTTATGAATAATCATTTTCTGAATAGCAGGAATACGCTGAAAATCAATCTCAACACCCATATCACCGCGTGCAACCATTATGCCGTCTGACACTCTGATGATTTCATCAATATTTCTTACACCCTGCTCATTTTCGATTTTAGAAATGATTTTAACATTTTTCCAACCGATGGCCTCAACGTAGTTGCGCAGAATTGTTACATCTGTTGCACTTCTGACAAAGGATGCTGCAACAAAATCAAAATCGTGGTTTGCACCAAACTGCAAATCAGCCATATCTCTTGATGAAAGATAAGGCATTTTAAGCTCAACATTAGGCACATTCACACCCTTGTGATTAGTCAGCAGACCGCCGTCAATAACAACACAGTTAATTTCTGTGCCGTTAACCTTTTCAACCTTCATTGAAATAAGACCGTCATTTATCAGAATAGTTGTTCCTGCACTTACATCGGCAGGCAAGCCCTCATAATTGATATGACACTTTTTTTCATCGCCCATACAAGGCATTGTTGTAAGTGTGTATTTATCGCCTGAGTTAATAACCGCACCCTCAGGATTTTCAAAATCGCCAAGTCTGATTTCAGGACCCTTTGTATCAAGCAATGTAGCTATAGGCTGATTAAGCTTTTTTCTTACAGCAGCAACCTCTTCAAGTCTTTTTTCATGGTCCTCATATGAACCGTGGCTGAAATTAAATCTTGCCACATTCATACCTGCATTAATCATTTTTTTC
>DBFOUY010000172.1:0-4020 GCA_048365975.1 Eubacterium sp. | reverse complement strand
TCATAGGTGGAACAGGACACACAAACACACACCATATACATATATATCACTGACTTTTACCTATTTCATTGCAAAAACCCTAAAACTCATACGAGTTTTAGGGTTTTTCTACACGCTGTCCGACCCTTTAAGGGTCGGTTTTTTCTGTCTTAAGAATTTGTAAGATTGCTTTAATGTGTTGTTTATGGGCTGTTAATGTGATATTATTAAATCGGTGATATTATGAATGAAAGAATATTTTTGCTTGAGGATGATGTATTTCTGCGTGACGGACTTTGTGAGCTGCTGAAAAATGCAGACTACAGCGTTACAAGTGCAGGAACAATAAGGGATGCAGAGGAGGCTGTTAAGGGCTCCTTTTTCAGCCTGCTTATTCTTGATGTTATGCTTCCTGACGGCAGCGGATTTGACCTTTGTCAAAGACTCAGAGCAATGGGGGTTACAACACCGATACTGTTTTTAACTGCCTGTGATGATGAAATACAGATTGTTCGTGGGCTTGACAGTGGTGCCGATGACTATGTTACAAAGCCCTTTAAGCTTCTTGAGCTGCTGTCACGTGTTCGTGCTTTAATTAGAAGAAACAGCAATACAACATATGTAAGCGATGAAATTTCTGTTGATACAAACAATATGACAGTCAAGAAAAACGGAGAAATGATTTTTGTTACTAAAACAGAATTTCAGATTCTTTCATGCTTAATAAGAAATAATGGTGTTATTATCAGCCGTGCAACACTTTTGCAGAATATTTGGGATGATAACGGTAATTTCATTGACGATAATACACTTTCTGTTCATATGAGTCGTCTGCGTGAAAAAATCGGTGCAAAGCATATTGCAACAATCCGTGGTGTGGGTTACCGCTGGGAGGAGGATAAATGAAATTCTTAACAATCCTTCCCTGGATGATTGTATCACTGCTGGCTGTTGTGTGTATAATTCTGATTGTCAGATTTATTAAGCTGAAAAAGAATATAAATACCTTGTCTGATAATATTAATGATTTTGTGAATACAGGCAATAAAACACAATTCAGCGTTTATGATAATTATTTTGCAGGGTTACAGAATGGTGTTGCCGATTTGCAGGAGATTATTTGCTTTGAACGCAGTCGGTTAATTCAGGAAAATAAAAAGAATACCAAATTTATATCTGATATTTCACATCAGCTTAAAACTCCTATTGCTGCACTTCGTCTTTACTGCGAAATGGACAAGGCGCAAAACGCTTCCCCCCACAGTGAAAAGGAGCTGCAACTTGTGGATAAAATGGAAAAGCTCGTTTATCAGCTGTTAAGGCTTGAAAAAATCAAGACAGATTCATATGTTATGAGTTATGAATATGTTAATGCCGAGGATATTATCGCTAAAATATTTGCAGAGTTCAGACCTCTTTTCCCTGAAAAGAATTATATTCTTCAGGGCAAAAGTGTCATACGCTGTGACGAAACATGGCTTGGCGAAGCAATCGGCAATATTGTTAAAAATGCCTGTGAGCACACTACTGATGATGGCATTGTTGCAGTTGATATAAGTGAAAATAAGCATTCTACTATTATTGAGATAGGTGATAACGGCGGCGGAATTGCTGATGAGGAAATACCTAATTTGTTCACAAGATTTTATAAGGCTGAAAATTCCTCGCCTAACAGCACAGGCATAGGTCTTGCTATTACAAAAGCAGTTGTTGAAAAGCACCATGGAATTATAAGTGTTGAAAATAAGAATAACGGTTTATATTTCACAATATGTATACCGCATATTGATGGTTATGAAACGATATAAAAAGCTGCTGAAAATTCAGCAGCTTTTTTCTTAACATTACGAAATCGTAAGATTAAAGTAAGATAAACGAAAGATTGACATGCTAATATTAGGGTGAAGAAACTAAAAGGATGAGGGTGACTATATGAATATTATTGAATGTACAAAGCTTACAAAAGAATATATCAGCGGTGATAATGTGGTTAAGGCTGTTGATGATGTAACTGTTGCATTTGAACAGTGCGAATTCTGTGCAATCACAGGTCCGTCAGGCTCAGGAAAATCTACTCTTTTACATATGCTCAGCTCCCTTGAATACCCAACATCAGGCTATGTAACATATGGTAAAAAGAAGCTTTCTGACTATACTGACAATCAGCTTTCTATTTTAAGACGCCGTCGTTTCGGTTTTGTTTTTCAGGCATATAATCTTGTGAATGAGTTAACAGGCTATGAAAATATTGTTCTTCCCATTATGCTTGATAAGAAAAAGCCTGATGAAGAATATATTGAAAAGCTGATTAAAATGCTGGGTATTGAGGACAGGCTTGATCATCTTCCGTCAGCATTGTCAGGCGGTCAGCAGCAGCGTATTGCAATTGCACGTGCTCTTGCAAACAAGCCTGCAATCCTTTTTGCCGACGAGCCCACAGGTAATCTTGACGGCAAAAGTGGCAGAGAGGTGCTGTCACTTCTTAAATATGTGGCATCTGAGCTTGGTGTAACATTGATTCTTGTTACCCACGATTTGCACGTTGCAGAGCAGGCAGACAGAATTTTAACTATCGAGGACGGAAAAATTGTTAAAGACAGCAGGTCGGAAAATGAAACTGAACAAGAGGTGTGATTATGAGAAAAAAATTAACTGTTAACACCCTTGCCTTCGGTAATCTCAGACATAGAAAAAAGCAGTACGCAATGATGATTATAGGCATAGTGCTTGCAATGGTTTTTTCAAGCAGTATGATACTGTATTTCTTCAGTGCCTATGAGGCAATGGACAAGGAATATAAAGATAATTACGGTAAGCAGGATGTTATTGCAACAGTCGGCGGTATGGGTGAGGAGGCTTTCAGTGATGCAAAGGACAATAAGCTTCTGACTGATTATGGTGTTGCCCATATTATCGGCAGTGTATGCAATGAGAAAAAAGTCTATAGTGCCCCCATTGCATGGCTTGATGACAAGGCGATAGATTATTCAAATATTTCATTTATTAAAGGTTCATACCCTGTAAAAGAAAATGAGATAGCCCTTGAGCAAACCGTTCTTGCAAGGCTGGGTATTGATGACGCTGATGTGGGTGACGAAATAAAGCTAAGCTTTAAGGTGCAGAATGGCGATGAGCTTTTTGATGCTGATAAAAAAACCTATGTTCTTTCAGGTATTGCATCAGATAAATTCAGCAATATTGCACGTTATTCACCGGGTTGTGAACAGTTTGTACCGGGCGGATTTGTCGCACAGAATACAGCAGTTGAAGTGGGCGGAAAAGAAAAAATTTCAGTATATGCATTCTTACCGAAAAATAGTAATGCAATGTTGAATTTACATAACAATTTTGAAAAAATTAATGACAGCGGTGAACGTGAACTTACACTTGATTATTTCACTGAGGATTATAATGAAAATCCAAGATTCGGCAATATAATGTACAAATCTAATAATATGTATATTGCCATTCTTGTTATTGCGCTTATTGTTGCAGCAGGTGTTACAATAATCAACGCTTTCAACACAAATCTCAGCGACAGAAAAAAGCAGATAGGAATGCTTCGTGCTGTGGGCACAACGAAAAAGCAGATTTTCACAATCTTCGGCAGAGAGGCATTTTTTATAAGCCTTATCTGCGTGCCTGTGAGCATAGCACTTTCTTATTTAGCTGTGTGGCTGATATTTAAAATCAGCGGTACTGAGCTTGTTATGACAAAGAGTATATGGGTGCTGCCTGTCAGTGCGGTGCTTGGTATGGCTGTTGTTATGCTGTCTGCACTTGTTCCCATTGCAAATGCCTCACGCATAACACCTATGCAGGCAATCCGTGATATAGAAAAATCACGAAAAATGAAAAATAAGAAAATCAAAACTCAAAAAAGCTTTGATACTTCAATCCTTCTTGCAAAAAGAAGTCTTGCATTTTCAAAGGCATCACAAATAAGTGTCAGTGTAATTCTGATTGCAACCATTGCATTTTCCTGCCTTGGCTTTTCATACATCAGCTATGAAAAAGAAAATCCGTATGATTATTATTTTG
>DBFOUY010000171.1:0-4095 GCA_048365975.1 Eubacterium sp. | reverse complement strand
GTAACCATCATCAGAGGGTATTTTTATGTGTTCAATATCTCCTCCGATAACTGATTTTATAGCCTGCTCGCTGTTCTCAATCTGAATTATTCTCGGTTTCATTTTAGGCTCAACGAGTAGGACATAAGCTTTGTTTTTTAGCATTTTTATCATTCCTCCAATCGTATTTGAAAGGCTTAATTATACCTTTTCTTATAAGCAAAAAGTCATTGACATCTTTGCCGAGTGTGGCAGGACTGTCAATGACTTTAATATGTTTTGGTAGTATAACTTTAAGAGCTTTTGCTGCTCTTCTGCCGACATAATCATTATCAAGATGCAGTATGACTGTATCAATATTTGAATTTTCCCTAAGATATTTTGCAAGAGCAATAGGCACCTTGCTGTCCTCAATTTTGTCTTTCGGTTGATATACACCTGCCAAAGAAACAAGGTTATATGACTTCCAATTATGCCCATACATATTGAGCAGGGTTGCATATGACAATGCATCAATGGCACATTCAAACAAGTGCAATTCGTTGCATTTTGTATTGTGACCGAGCCGAAAAGAATATTCTTTTGTACTTCCTGTGCAATCACCCATATACTTGCTTTTGCCGATAGAACGATAGGCTGCATATTTTGCCTGACCTGTTGCATCGTAGCCAACAAATATAGCATTTTTGTATGTTTTACCGCATTTTTTGCTTTTATATATGCCCTCATACACTAAATTATTTTTGATACAGTATTCAACTATTTCCTCATCAATACCTCTGTCCCTTTGCAGATATAGGGCAAGATGACTGTTATCAATAGCCTTTTCAGGCAAAATAAGCTTTGTTGATTTGGCAAATTTAATCGGCTTAGAATAAACAGGCGGCATAATCCTTGTTTTGCTTATCAACAATTCAATGGCATCTTCCTCTTTCATTCCTCTGACCACAGTAAGAAATTTAAGTGCATTTTTACCACCGATACCTCTTGACCACCAACACCAAAGACCGTTTGAAATTTTCAGACTATCGTGTTCTCTTGTGGAATATACACGCTCATTTACCTTTACAAGTTCATATGTCTCATAGTTTTCAAGATAGGTCAGCAAATCAATTTTCTTAACTTCATCAATAACTTCTTTTGAATAATATGACATAATTATCTGCTGTCCCTTTCATTTTTTGATTGAGATTTGAAATATTCAATCTGTTTTTCAATCGCAGAACTTACGCTGTCCCGAATAGCATCCATTACAGAATCATCGAAATCGAGCCATTCCTGATAAAGATATTCCAAAGGATTTTTTGTCCTTAAAAGTGCTTTATATTCTTTTAACTCAAAGCCTTCATCAATTTCAAATACAGTTAAAATATCCTCTTTGGTAACAAGCTCATATGCTGATTTTATGATTTCATCAGGTGTTTTTGTTTTTAATTTATTCTTGAAATTATCAAGTTCCGCTTTCATTTTTTCATACAGCTTTTCGCTTGCAATAAGCAATTGCTTATCCATTTACATGCCTCCTTACATAGAAAAAGCCGACTGATTTTCTAATGAAAACCAATCGGCTTTTAATTTATATTTTATTACAATTCAATTGGAGAAAATATAAAACCTATAAATCTTCTACCAAAGGAATTTAATCTATGTCCTGATTCCTCATCAGAATAATATTTGATAATGCCATATCTCATTAACTCAGTAACAAGTGCAAATCTATAATCCTTATCAACATCTTTCCAATTTTCGGAAAGATAATCATTAATTTTATCAAAATAAAGAGTTTTTTTATATTCTTTTAAATAAAACAAATGAAGTATTCTTATCTGATCAATAGATAATTCCTGAATTAATTTGAAGTAAAAATCAATTTCATTAGGCGTACAATCTTCATTAATAGCAGTATTTAAAAGAATATTTCTAAAACAATAAATTTTTTCCTTTTTATCTTCCTGCAATACTATTCTACATGTTTTTATTAACAAAGAATGATATTCATCAGAAACTAATAATTTTTGAATTGTTTCTTTGGGAATAGTTTCAATATCATTAGCTAAATCGTTTATAAATTGATCTCGTCTCTTTTGAAGAGTACTGGGTAAATATTTATCTAACAACACAGAGAGTGGACCTCCCGCAACTGGTATCATACCAATTGCACCAATAGCAATATTTCTAATAAGCTCATTATTTTGTATCTTTTCATCTTTCAAAATATCTTCTATGTTCATTTTTCCTCCATATAGCTATTTACAAAAAACAAATTCTCTTTAACATAATTCAATTGGTGAGAAAATAAAATTAATAAATCGTTTACCAAACATTGTTAAATGATATCCATTTCCGAATTCTCTCTTTGATTCTCTTGAGTTGGTAATAAGTCCATATCGCATTATTTCAGGAATTAAAACAGCACAATATGCTTTATCAAAGTTTTTCCAATTTTCTTGGACATAATCATAAATATCTATAAAAGATAAAGTCTTTTTAAAATCTCTCAAATAGAACAAATGTAAAATTCTTATTTGATCACTAACTAATTCATTTAATAATTTGTAATAGAAATCAATTTCATTATAATCAGAATTTTCATCAATTGCAGCATTAATTAGAATATTTCTAAAACAATTAATTCTTTCAATATTATTTTCTTGTAAAATAGAAGAGAATGTTTTCAGTAATAATGAATGGTATTCTTCAGAAACTATTAGATTTTTAATAATTTCATCTGGAAGCATTTCTAAATCCATTGCCAAATCATTTAAAAATTGATTTTGCCGTTTTTGCAAAACATCTGGAAGATATTTATCTAAAAACAATGACAATATTCCTCCAACTTCAGGTATAAAATTAACTGATGAAATAACTAAATTTCTAACAAAAGTCTCTGTTTTTAATTCCTTATCATTTGAATCATTATAAAAATTCATAGTAACACCTTCATACATGTTAGATAAATTTATTATATCATATATAAATACTGAAGGGAAATATATTTAAAATTTATATTATCTGACAATTGTCCTGTTTTGCTTTTTTATAGCACAATTTTCATCAGGCTCTTCATCAATGAAGCCGTCATCACCTGAATCAAGGCATAAAATCTCGTCAAGCTCATTCAATCGTGCATGCTTTTGTGCAAGTTCCTCAGCCTGCTCAAATGGTTCTTTCAGACTCTCTTTTGCAATTTCAAGCTGTTTTTCTGTTTCGGCAAGGTTGTTTGTTACTGTGTTTAAATCACTTTCAAAATGCTCAATACAGTTATCAATTCGTGTAATATTACCGAGTGCATCATAACCAAGAATTACCTTGTGTGTCATAGCACCCTTGACTGAAAGAACATAATCCGCTCGCAGTCCTGCGGTAAGTGTCATTTCCATATCAAAACCTCTGTAACTGCCTACAGGAAGTGTCTGCAAACTATGCCTGAATGTTTTCATAATACGGATAATGGCTTCACCTGCCGCTTTCTTTTCGGTATAGGTTTCATCGTTTATTACCATACCTCCAAAATAATCAGCAGAGCTTTTAAGATGCTTTTTTGCCGTTTCAATATCAATTTCAAGTGCTTTAATAGATGATTTGCACATTGATATTGTCTGCGGATATTCCTTATTGACTTTATCTTCAAGGATATATCTTTCAGAATAATAACTACTCTCAAGCAACTTTAAATCTTCCACCTGTTTATCTAAATCCATTTTCTCCTTAATTAGTGGATTGCCTGTTGCAAGCATCTTTATTTCAGCATATGAGAGTGCAGCCTCGTCAACATCCTCAATGGAACGCATCGGAGTTTTGCTTGTCATAACCTGACCGATAAATTTCTGTTTTGTTTCAACAAGCTGATAAAGGTAAGCATCAAAAGTACCTTCAGTAACATAGCTAAAAATATACACCTCATTATTTTCATTACCCTGACGAACAACTCTGCCTTCACGCTGCTGTAGGTCAGAAGGTCTCCAGGGGCAGTCAATGTTATGAATGGCAATAAGTCTATCCTGAACATTCGTACCTGCACCCATTTTCTGTGTTGAGCCGAGTAAAACACGCACTTTGCCTGTCCTGACTTTTGCAAATAAATCTGCCTTTTGTTTCTCATTATCTGCATCGTGA
>DBFOUY010000170.1:0-10605 GCA_048365975.1 Eubacterium sp. | reverse complement strand
AACTGAAACGCTCGCAACATATTCTGCAGGCATTAGGGTATCAGGATTAATTATGTGGCAGTATTTTTTGCCGTCAACAACAAAGTAGCGCTGATAGTCACCGCTTGTAACAACAGATAAATCCGTTATTTTTACATACAGCAGATAATCGTTTGACGACTTGTCAGGATTTTCAATACCGATATTCCACAAAGTTTTGCCGTCATTATTCTTAAAGCCAAAGGTTGACACATTACCGCCTATACTGATAGCTGCCGCAGTCCACAGATTTTCTTTAGCCCAGTTTGTAATTTCTCTCACTGCATAACCCTTTGCAATCGCACCTACATCAAGCTTTAACTCAGGGTCGCTGAAATATACAGTGCTTCTATCCTTATCAATAACAAGGCTGTCAAAGGAGGTATGCTCTGCCGCTTTTTTAAGCTCTGTAATATCAGGCAAAGCCGCTGTGTCAGGATTATTGCTTGCATTATCACGGCTGTAATGCCATAGCCTAAGCACTGATCCGAAGCAGGCATTTGTTTTGCCCTCACTCAAATCATAAACATATTTGCAGTATTCAAGCAAATCAATAATTCTTTCATCAACCTTAACGGGACCATCCTTTGCCAGCTGATTGACAGTATAAAGATTTGACAAACCCTCATAGGAATTATAAATGTCATAGAGCTTATCATATTCCTCAAGCCTGTTATGAAACTGCTCCATATGCTCATCAAAAGCCTCCTGACTGTCATCGTAGGCAATAATTGTTGATGCCGTATCAAACAAATCAAGAAAGCTTGATGTATATTTTTCTTTTTTATTTGCTGTGCCGCAGCTTGCAAAGCTAAAAGCCAAAAGCAAAGCTAACAGAGCTGATAATATTTTTTTCATAATATATAAATTATAACAGAAATAAAGCCTCCTTGCAATACAAATTATATTTCAATAATTCCTGTTGCAATTTTATCCCTGAAAACTTTATCATGCTCCACAAAAATCATTGTCGGCGAAAACTCACAAATAAGCTTTTCAAGCTGTATTCGAGTATAAACATCAATGAAATTAAGCGGCTCATCCCATATATACAGATGCGCCCTCTCACAAAGACTTTTGGCAAGCAGTACCTTTTTCTTCTGTCCGTCGGAAAAATCCGCAATATCTTTTTCAAACTGAATCTGACCTACACCGAGCTTACTCATAACGGTCTTAAAAAGGCCTTCATCAATTTTGCTGCTTTCAGCAAGCACACTCAGTGTTCCGCTTAAATGCGAGGCATCCTGCGGTACATATGATATTATTAATCCTGAAGCTGTGCTGACAAGCCCTGTATGATTTATTTTTTCACCATTAAGCAATTTGAGAATACTGCTTTTTCCACAGCCATTTTTACCGTCAAGAGCAATACGATCACCCTGATTAACCTCAAATGTAACAGGTGCACACACTGTTCTTTCATCATAGCTGACTGACACCTGTGAAAAAGCGGCGAGCCTGCTGCTGTGGTATAAAAGCGGAATTATCTTTAAATCATCTGTTCTTTCCTGATTCTTAAGCAATAATGCTTTTTGCTCAATTGCCTTGTTTTGTCTGTTTTCAGCAGCCTTTGAGCGTTTCATCATTTTTGCAGCCTTATGCCCAACATAGCCCTTATCATAAGCACCAGCCTTTGATTTTTCTACTCGTCCCGACCATTCACCTGCTTTGGCTGAGGCTGCCTTAAGACGTTTAATATCTTTTTTCAGCCGTTCATTCTGTGCAAGCTCGCTTGACTGCCTGCGCTCAAAGCTCTGTGAGAAGGACGAATAATTACCTCTTTGCACCTCGATATTACTTTTGTTGATTGAAAGAATATGGTCACAACAATTGTCAAGAAACATACGATCGTGAGATACGAGTATAAAGCCCTTTTTACTGTTAAGATATTTTGAAACCAGCTCTCTTGCACTGACATCAAGATGATTTGTAGGCTCATCAATCAGCATAAAATGCCCCTCATTAAGGAACAATGCTGCAAGCAATACTTTTGTCTGCTCACCCTTTGACAGCGTATCAAAGACACGGTACATAGCATCGCTGTCAACCTCTAAATAAGAAAACTCACGATAAAGCTCCCACTCCTCAGCAAGCGGACAAACCTCACTTAGCACATTAATAGTCAAATCCTCTTTATTGCTGACAGAATACGGAAAATAATCAAACTCTGCTGAACTGATTATTCTGCCGCTGTATTCATACTTATTCATAAGCAAATTCAGAAACGTAGTTTTTCCTCTGCCGTTCCTTCCGACAAAGCCAAGTTTCCAGTCCGTGTCAATCTGAAAGGTGACATTTTCAAATATATTGTCATAGCTTTTTGGATATGCAAAGGTCAGGTTTTCAACCTTAATCATAGACATAATAAAAACCTCCTGTATCAAAAAATAATGGCTGCAAGAAAGTATCTTGCAGCCGACACAGCACGTTAAAGCTGTCAAAAGACAGCACAGCATATGACAAAGCAGACAGATTCAATAACTTTCCTGCAACAGACGCAATGAGCCCTTGGCACACTGCTTGAATTCTTATTTGCAAGAAAAGTTATACATTCTTCCACCTCTTTCATTTTTTCTGTCATCAGTATAACACAAATAAAAACAATGTCAATATCTATTGATTATAAGCCAGCATTTGAATTATAACGCCGCTGAGTATCGGATTTAACAGCGGAATGGATTCGTCATAGGTCAATACTTTTTCATCAATAATTTCAGCACTGCTTGAAACTATTTTCAGGCTAAAATCATCAGTATTTCTGATTAAATTATAAAAATCAATATTTGATGCCAGTGCGATTATTGAAAAATTATTTCTGTACTCAGTGTTTATCTGCCCCAATGGTATTGACGCTGAAAAGCATTTTTCTGACTGCAAAAGCTCAGCAGCATAAAGTGCAACAGCATAATCAACATTAGTCCCTGTAAAAAGGATTTTGTCACAGCAAAGACTGTG
The DNA here is from genome assembly GCA_048365975.1 of Eubacterium sp. Lineage (GTDB taxonomy): Bacteria > Bacillota > Clostridia > Oscillospirales > Acutalibacteraceae > Eubacterium_R. Next base: position 7,632 of record DBFOUY010000170.1, on the reverse strand, counting down.
TGCAATTTCATTAATAATATATTCCTGAGCTAAAATGTCTTTTATTTTATTTTTCAGACCTCTGAGCATTTGCGTGGCAATTTTGACATAAAGTGATGTAATCACCTGATTTTTTTCGCCGAAATACAGTGCAAGCATTGCAAGTGCTGTAAGTTTCAAAGAATGTGAGGCAGTCGGTATTCTGCCAAGAGTTTTATAATTAAGCACTATATCACTTTTGCTGTCGCTGAAATCCATAATTCTTATAAGTCTTGCACCACTGCCCTCAATACGCTTTTGAGCACCGACACTTTCACCGATTAAAACAACGAGAGTATTTTTATCAAGAATAGGGTTTGAATAAACAAACTCACCCAAAGCAAGCGGAACAGCAATTATATCAAGCAGCACCTCAAAATTATATGCACCGAAAACTGCACAGGAATAATCAGTACCTGCACCCACAATATATATTCTTTTAACCTTATCTATCTTAACCTTTAAAAAATCAAAGTTGATTTTATCTGCTTTTATATATCTGCCAAGCAAATCGTCAATCAGCCTGCCCTGAGTAAAAATCTCCTTTTTGGAAAAATCAGGGAAGCTGTCAAGGCTTGGCGGTATAATTTCAACAGGCTCTTTTTTCCTTCCGGCAAGAAAATTTTTCATTAAATCAGTCCTTAATCAATCTTGCAACGATAACCGACATATCATCTCTGTGGCGTGAATCACCATGCTCAAGTGCAAAATCGAGTATTGCCTGTGCACGCTCATTAGATGTAACCTTATCGTTCACTACAACAAAATCATCAAGTATTTTGCCTAAGTCAGTGATGCCGTCACTCATCATTATTATTTCATCACCTACATTCAGAACTGTGGTACGCTTTGCAAATTCAATGCCCCTTAAAATCCCTGCAGGCATTGAGCTCAGCTCGCATTTACTGAGTGAATTATTTTTCAGCACATAGCTTTTAGGTGCACCTGCCTTGTAAAATTCACATTTTCCGTTAAACAAATCAACGCAGGCACAATCAAGAGTAGCAAGGCTTTCCTCACTGCTTTTAACAAGCAAGGCACTGTTTACAACCTTGAGCGACGAATCAAAGCCGAAGCCTGCCGAAAGCAGCTTTGACAGCAATCCTGCACCCATAGCTCCGTCAAGGGCAGCACGTCCGCCCTTTCCCATTCCGTCGCTGATAATAAAAATCATATGACCTCTGCCATCGTTAATCATTTTAACAGTATCACCGCAAAGCTTGCCCTCTGCGCAATACTGTGCAAATCCAAAATCCATTTTGTAGTTGGCACGTTCAATTATTGACACAAGCTGACTTTTGCCCGAATAATTTGTACGGCTTTTTTCAAAATATCTGCCGCAGATTTTTTCAATTTCCGATTTAATTCTCGGACTGTCAAGACCACGTGTTTTTGAAGGTGCTGAAATTTCAACTCTTGTTCTGTTGAACTTGTCCACTATAACAGAAATATTTTCAGGGTATATATCATATTCACCGAGCATCCGACGAATTTTGCCTGCTGACTTATAGTCAAAAAGCTCAGCCTCATCAAATTCAAAGGCAAGGTCAGCAAGCATATCACTTATTGAAAAGAACTGATCTGCCGCAACCATTCTCAGCTCACTTTCCATAGGCTCGCTGTGACCCATTTCATTAATTTTTTCCCTTACATCCCTTACACTTTCGCTGACCTGTGACAATGCAGAGGACGCAAAGCGAAGCCTTACCACAAGGCTTTGTCTTAAGCTTCCGTCAGGTGCGATATCTGCACCGCTTTCAAAAAACTCATTAATTTTATATCTTGCACTTTCAGGCAGAAGAATTAAAATCAGTGCACCGCCGAAGCTTTCAAGAACGCTGCAAATGGCTAATGCACCTTCACCTGATGCCACTGCAAAAAACGCCATTGAAAGCACAAAGCAAGCACCCACACTGAGAGATGAAACCGATGTAAAAAGTCCTGCTGCAAGTGCAGAAAATGCATAAGCCCCAAGAAGAAACAAGCTGTTTTCACCGCTTATACCGATAGCAAAGCCAAAACAGATTGAAATAATCAGCCCCCATTTTTTTGAGCCAAAGCGTATTGCAATAAGCATTAATGCAGCCACTATCATTCTTGCAGGTGCAAAGCCTTTAATATTGATAACGCAAAGGCTTGACAGCAATGTTGAAAAGGAAATGAGAAGACAAGTTAAATCAGACACAGGCAAAGCCCTGAATCTGAGCCTTTTCATATTACAGTTTACACCCTTAAAAAAGAAATAGCTTCCGCCCATTGCAAGCACGGCTTCACCGAATACAAGTGCATACTGACCTATAACTGCCCCTGTTTTCAGATTCATAACAATACCTGTTGTTAATACTGACAAAAAGGACACAAGCATAGGCAGATAGGCTTCTTTTTTTGTATTAAAGATATTTATAACTAATGTGCCCAGACAGGCTATTATAGTTGCACTGAAATATCTTATTCCATCATTGCCGCCGCAGAAAATCATATATCCCAGTCCTGCACCGACTGTTGAAAACAAAAAATTCTTTTTGCTTGACACACAAATAAGCGATACAGCAAATGGGCAGCTCCCCCCGATTACTGTTGATACACTCAGCACAAGACTTGCAAGAAACCAAGCCCCACGCTTCAATATCAGATTAAACCGAGCATTTTTAAAGCTGCCCTTATCTATTGTTTTTATCTTTTCCTTAACATTCATTTTTACACTTCCCGTGAGGTATTATATTCCATACTGTGTGAGAAAAATGTAAAAATATATAACCTTTATAATTTTGATATAAGATTAATAACAGCACAGCATACTATGCCTGCCATTAGCGGAACAAGCATTGACAGTGCACTCCACTTGACACTCCTTGTTTCCTTATATATGGTAAGCAAGGTTGTGGAACAAGGGAAATGGAACATTGAAAATACGCAGGTGCATAATGCTGTCACCCAGGTCCAGCCATTATCAACCAGAATTGATTTAAGACTTTCAAGAGAAGAGTAGTCGCTCAGCTCACCTGTTGATAAATACATCATCAATGCTATCGGTATTACAATTTCATTTGCAGGGAAACCAAGTATAAATGCAAGCAGAATTACACCATCCATACCAAGGAACTGACCGGCAGGATCAAGCACTTCTGCAATTTTGCTGAGCAGTGATATATCGCCCACAGAAATATTTGCAAGCACCCATATTATTAACCCTGCAGGTGCGGCAACAACAACTGCACGCAGCAGCACAAACAGCACCTTTTCCCTGACTGTGTCGCCTATAAGCCTGAGCACCTTAGGCTTGCGGTAAGGCGGAAGCTCCATAATAAATGAACTGCTGACACCCTTTAAAACTGTTGAGGTCAAAAGCTTTGAGCAGGCAAAGGTCATCAGCATTGACCCTGCAATCATACCAAGCAGTATCATTGCAGATAAAAAACTGTTCTTCACAAAAAACATTGATATAATTGCAATCAGCAACGGAAAACGTCCGTTACAAGGGGTTAAGGAATTTGTAATTATTGCAACAAGTCGTTCACGGGGACTGTCGATTATTCGTGCGCCGGTTACACCCACTGCATTACAGCCATAGCCCATACAGGTTGTAAGTGCCTGTTTTCCGCAGGCACCGCAGCGCTCAAAAGCACCGTCAAGATTAAAGGCTATTCTCGGCAGAATACCGAAATCCTCAAGGAGTGCAAACAAGGGAAAGAATATTGCCATAGGAGGAAGCATTACGGCAACAACCCACAAAAGTACACGGAGTATTCCGTTAACAAACAGACTGATAAAAATATCGGGTGCATTGATACTGACAAACCAATCTGCAAGCCAAACCTGAAAATTGTCAAACACACCCCTCAGCCAGTCTGACGGATAATTTGAACCTGCAATTGTTATCCACAGCACTGCACCGAAAAGCAATAGCATTATCGGTATTGATGTATATTTACCGAGAAGAAGATTATCAAGGCGTTTCTCAAATGCATCCTTTTTTGACGGAAGCTTTTTTGACACTGACTTTGCAATATCCTCAGATTTAGCGAAAATTGCTGTTGTAACTGCCTGTGAAACATTGACTCCGAACTGGCTTAGCTTATTCTGCGCCGATTTAACACTTGCTCTGATTGCACCCTTTAACAGAATATCATCGCCAAAATTTGATTTGAAAGAAGAATTAAAGCTTTCATCGTTTTCAATAAGTCTTAATGAAAAAAATCTCAGATTTCTTTCTGTATCAATCTGCCCCTTCAATGCTCTGCTGACCTGTTTTACAGCAGTTTCAACTGAATTGTTGTAAAACAGCGTTGTATTTTCATTAAGCATTGTTTCGTTGGAAATCTGATACACAATTTCAAGCAGGTCATTTATTCCCTTGCCGCTTCTTGCAGTTGCCCTTACCACAGGAACACCGAGAAGCTTTGACAGCTGCTCTGTATCAATTTCAATATTTTTCTTTTTAGCCTCATCGCAAAGATTGAGGAGCAAAACCACTTTGTTTGTAAGCTCAAGCACCTGAAGCACAAGATTAAGATTTCTCTCAAGATTTGTTGCATCAACAACACAGACAACGCAATCATAATCATTAAAGCATAGATAATCTCTTGCCACCCTTTCCTCCTCGCTGGAAGAAAGAAGGCTGTATGTACCCGGCAAATCCACAAGCTCATAATCATTGAACTTATATTTGAATTTACCGCTGCAGGAATCAACTGTTTTGCCGGTCCAATTACCTGTGTGCTGATGAGAGCCTGTAATTTCATTAAACACCGTGCTTTTGCCAACATTAGGATTACCCATAAGTAAAACCTTTTTATTTTTTATCACAAAACCACTCCTATTCTGTCAGCATCTTTTTTTCTCAGTGCAACCTTACAGCCACGTATCTGATAAGCTATCGGCGAGCCGAAAAGCCCAACATTAGTGCATCTGATTTTTTGCCCTGTTATAAATCCCATATCTGAAAACCTGCGCTCAAAATTTGAACTGCTGTCAATATCTGTAATATATCCGGACTCATTTACTTTCATCTGGGAAAGAATCATACTATCACCCCGTTAATCTCATTCTATGTAATAGTTAAAAATTAGTGAATATGTTGATTATCTATTGAATTTACAAAAACATAATGGTAAAATATATACGCAAAAATTTTACTTAGGGGTAATTTTTATGGAAAAATTAAAGTATTTTGTCAATGGTGAGTTCAAGGACTCACAGACTGAGGTCTGGTACGACCTCCACAATCCGTCAACAGGCGAGATTACAGGTCAGGCACCTTGCTGCACAAACGACGAGGTGTTAGAGGCTATTGAGGCTGCAAAGGCAGCTTATCCTGCATGGAGAGCAACTCCTGCAAGAAAAAGAGCACAGATTCTTTACAAAGTAAGAGAGCTTCTTCTTGAGCATATGGATGAGCTCACTATGCTTGTTTGTGAAGAAAACGGCAAAACCTGGGGTGAGGCTCAGGGTGATGTAGGTAAGGCTCAGGAGGGCACAGAGCTTGCTATTCAGGCACCGTCACTTATGATGGGAGAAAGCCTTATGGATGCATCAACAGGCTTTGACACAGTTAAATACCGTGAGCCTATGGGTGTGTTTGCAGGAATTGTTCCTGTTAATTTCCCTGCTATGATTCCGTTTGGCTGGATGGCTCCTGTATGCGTTGCATGCGGTAACACAATGGTATTAAAGGCAGCATCTCTCACACCAAGAACTGCTATGAGAATCGGTGAGCTTTACAAGGAAGCAGGTATTCCTGACGGTGTTATCAACATTGTTACCTGCTCAAGAAATGAAATCAACACAATCCTTGAGCATCCTGATGTTAAGGGCATTACCTTTGTAGGCTCAACTCCTGTAGGCTTAAAGATTTATGAAAAGGCAGCAGCAAACGGCAAAAGATGCCAGGCACTCTGCCAGGCTAAAAACCATGCACTTATTCTTGAGGACTGTGCACTTGAAAGAACTGTTGCAGGCGTTATCAACTCTGCATTCGGCTGTGCAGGTCAGAGATGTATGGCACTCTCCTGCGTAGTTGTTCAGGAGTCAATTGCAGACAAATTTGTTGCCGAGCTTAAGGCACAGGCTAAAAACATCAACTGCGGTCCTGCATGGGATAAGTCAACACGTCTTGGTCCTATCACATATGAAAAGCATTACCACGAGGTGCTTGCTGATATTCAGAAGGGTATTGACGAGGGTGCAACACTTGTGCTTGACGGCAGAAATCCTGAGCTTCCTGAGGGATATGAAAACGGCTACTTTGTAGGTCCAACAATATTTGACAATGTTACAGAGGATATGACTATCGGCAGTGACGAGGTATTCGGTCCTGTTCTTTGTGTTAAGAGATGCAAGGACTTTGATGAGGGTCTTGCTATTATGAACGCAAGCCCATATGCAAACGGCTCAGTTATCTATACACAGAGCGGTTACTATGCACGTCAGTTTGCACGATACACCGATGGCGGTCAGGTTGGTATCAACGTTGGTATTCCTGTACCTGTTGGTTTCATTCCATTCAGCGGTCACAAGCAGAGTTTCTTCGGTGATTTACACTGCCTCGGTAAAGACGCATACCGCTTCTTCACAGAAAGCAAGTCTGTTACACAGCACTGGTTTGATGAGGAGGAAATGAAGGCTAAAGAGGTTGACACCTGGGACGGTCTTTTATAATTAAAATTAATAACAGCAAAAGCCGTTGGAAATCCAACGGCTTTTAATTTTCAGATACACTTAATATTAAATCAAAATCTTGTTCATTTTGTATAAAATCACTATTGACTTTTTGTATATTTGGACTAAAATATATTTGTTAATTTTTTGTCACAGTGAGGTTAAGAGAAATGGGCAGTCAATTCATTATGCCTGCAAAGGTAATTTATGGTGAAAATGCACTTGAGAATGCAAAGGAGTTTTTAGCAGCCTTTGGCAAAAAGGCTTTAATTGTAACAGACCAGTTTATGGTGAGACTGGGTAATGTTAAGCTTGTTACCGACATTCTTGTTTCTTTGAATATAGAATATATAATTTTTGATGAGGTTAATTCTGAGCCGACAGACATAATCATCAACAGCGGTGTTGATAGCTACAAATTAAATAACTGTGATTTTTTAATTGCAGTTGGCGGCGGCTCACCTATTGATGCAATGAAAGCAATCGGTGCTGTTGTGTCAAACGGCGGCTCAATCAACGATTATTTAGGAAAAACAATTGCTGTTCCTACTCCTCCTATGGTCGCAATACCGACCACAAGCGGTACAGGCTCTGAGGCAACACAGTTCACAATCATAACAAACACCGAAAAAGATATAAAAATGCTGTTAAAGGGTGCAGTGCTTATGCCTGATCTGGCAATTGATGACCCTGCTTTCACACTGACAGCACCGCAGAGTGTGACTGCTGCTACAGGACTTGATGCACTCTGCCATGCTGCTGAGGCTTACACCTCAAGAAAAGCACAGCCGCTCACTGACGAATTTGCACTTTCAGCGATAAAAAAGATTTTTAAATATCTGCCGATTTGCTATAACGAGGGACAGAATGTCAAGGCAAGAGCACAGATGTCGCTTGCCGCACTTGAAGCAGGTGTTGCTTTCAACAACGCATCTGTTACAATAATTCACGGAATGA
>DBFOUY010000169.1:0-4491 GCA_048365975.1 Eubacterium sp. | reverse complement strand
GAGCCCAAATTGAGATAATACTGTTTTTTTGTATTTATTTTGGGCAAAAATTCATTTGATGATATTAAAAATTTTGCAGAAGAAATTATATAAAGCTTTTGTATTTTTACAATTAATCTTTTTATCGGATTTGATACGCCTGTATTAATTACTTTTACATTTTTTTGACTGAATGTAATGTTATCATTATTATTTTTGGTAATCCACCATACCTTATATTTTGAAAGCACATTATTATTTATTAATTCGTCAAAAACATATTTAGCGTTATCAGTATAAATAGGTAAGCTTTCAAAAACAATAATATTTTTTAACCTACAATTTTTGAAAAACAATAACAGGATTTCAATTAATAAATCAAATAATTTTTGCATATCAACCTCTAATTATAATTTTGAAAGAAATTTATATATAGCCTCTCTGATTTTTTTATTTTTATTCTTTTCTTCAATAGTTGCCGGATGTTTTAAATCCCATTCCATAAGTAAAATTGTTTTGTCAATATAAATTCTGTAAAGACGATATAAACAAGAATACTTAAAAAACAGTTTAAAAATCGTCTGCTGTTTTTTTGAAAAAAGATACAGATGCTTTAAACATTCTTTAAAATATGGTTCTGTAATACTTTTCAATTCTTTTCGCGAATATGAATATTTTAAACAAAATCTCATCCACAAAAGTGATTTAATTGCTTCTTCAGCGACCTCAGTTTTATCCCTCTGTGTTGGGAATTCATCAATATGAGCCAAATACCATTTAATTGAATCAAGCTTATCAATATAAGAAATTGAATGTATAGCAGAATTCTCCCTCTGAAAATAAAAATAAAGAGGTTCATTAACTATAACTATAGCAGAAATTTCACTTTTAAAAATAACTTCTACATTAAAAAGAACATCCTCGCACAATTTCATGTTTTTTTGAAATCTAAAAGGCTTTACAATATCTGATTTATATAATGTTCTCCAGACGTTAACTCTGTCATCTCCGTTAATTCTGTATTTGTCATCATATATTTTACATTTTACTGAATTAACATTTCCATACAGATTATACTTTGCATCTGTTTCAGATTTACAAATTTTAAACTTACAAACAGACATGTCTGCCTGATTACTCTGTAATGAATTTAAAAGAATTTCAAAATACTGAGAATGAACCCAGTCATCAGAATCAATAAATGCAATATATTCGCCCTGAGCAATATCAAGAGCATTATTTCTTGCCACAGAAACACCTGAATTTATCTGGTCGATTATTTTAATTCTTTCATCCTTTGCCGCATAATTATTTAAAACCTGCAGGCTGTTATCAGGACTGCCGTCATTGACACATATAATCTCTAAATTCTTATATGTATTATTAAGTATTGAGTCAAGACATCTTGGTAAATATTCTTCTGTTTTATAAACAGGTATAATAACTGATATTAAACCTTTTTCCATAATTTCTCCTAATTGTCAAAAAAAGTACCGAAATCCAGTTCTTTTATAGGGTGAGTCTGACCCCATTCATTACTTGGCGGAGGAGTCATATAATCACCATAAAAATAAGTTAAATATTCATTAATACATGAAGGAGAAGGCATTTTTGTTTTTTCAAAATCTACATATTCAGTATTTTTGAACCAAGCCTTAGGATAAACCTCCTTAATTGCATTCATCCCTGTTTTTTGAGCAAAATTTGCACAATCTATTTCATTGTACTTTAAAATCTCATTTTCAAGCTTTTTATGTATACCCTGCTGTGAAAAGAAAGCTTTTACTAAAATAATGGCTATACATTCCGGTATTGATCTCAAAGAGCCACCTTTTTTTAATGACATATAAGAAATTGACAGTAAGGTCTTGAGCTTAGTAACCTTTTTTAAGTGCTTTTCTCTTTCTGTTTTATCATCAGGTACATTATCAAGAGGAAAAATATCAATAAAAATTCCATGATGCATATTGCACTGAATAAGCTCATTTTGAACAAATTTTGTACCATTCATTCTTATTTTAGCAAAATTGTACGGATAGCCTTTCTCTTTAAACCAGTCCTGATAAAACATTCTTGAATCAAGTTCAGAATCAACAATCTTGGCAAACCTATCATAATCCTCACGTGGCAAATATACATCCAAATCATCATCCCAAGGAATAAAGCCTTCATGACGAACACCCCCCAGCAATGTACCGCCGCACAAATAGAATTTCAAATTGTATTTTTTGCAAATTCTTGCAAGTTCTTTTAACATTTCAAGTTCAATAAGCTGAATTTTTCTGTACTTTTCATAATCAACTACATTGTACTCGTTCCCTTTTGCATCTATCATAAATATGACCTCACAAAATCAATTTGTCTTTTTCTTTATTTTATTCATTATCATCTCAGCAAATACTTGTCTTGATTCTTTATCCATAATAACAAACATATTAATTGCTAAAGATAAAAGAGCAAAAATAACAGCAGAAATAATAAGAGTTAACCAGGTATTTGAAGGAAGAACAAGCTTCAACAAATAACCTGCTGCACATAATACCAACGTACTTATTACAGAACGCAATATGACAGGAGCAAATTCTGTCTTTTTCTTGCCTATATACTTAGCGGTCATAGGAATATTAAAGAAAATTATTCTAAATGAAGAAACAATAGTACTAACACCGGCAATGGCATAAACTCCTAAATCAGTAAATTTAAGCAAGGTAAGTGTTAAACCCAAGCTGATAATACCTGAAACAACTATTGCAATAGCATTTTCTTTAACATGCAATGTTACTGTAAATAAATGTGAAATATTATTTCCGCCAGCATAAACCACATAGGTCAGCGCTGTTAAAACTGATAATATCTGAAGCTGCTTTGAATCAAGTGACGGCTGCCATAATGAATAGAATTCAGAACCGTACATAATTATGAAAGTATTTGGTATAGTTACAATAGCACCGATAATCATAGATGATTGCTTAACTATTTTTGCTACCTTTCCCATATCATTTTGCGAATATGCAATCATAATTTCTGCAAAAAACACACTGGCTAAAGAAGATGCCAGTCCTGAAATCACACCGGGCATACTTTTAGCAACTGACAGAATTCCCATATCAGCTTCACTGACAAATAAATTTGCCACTAATAAATCAAGGCTTGAAAGAAGCATTAGTCCAACAGATGATAACGAATTCCATATACCCTGAGAAAGTAATTCTTTAATTGTAGCAAACGAAAAGTTCTTTTTGCTGACACGAAGCTCAGGCACTAACCTGGTCTTATAGTAAACATTATATATGTTAACTACTAAGCCGGGAATCAAAGCAGATAATCCCACAAAGAAAATTTTTGCATCACAAAATGAGAACAGGGCTACTAATAATATCGCTCTTATTAAGCTGCTTTGTATATCACGGATGGATTGCAAGTAAATCTTATTTTTTATGTATGGTGCACTGCTGAAAATAGTAAGTACTGTATTAATAAGAAAATTAGCAAATATAAGTGCAAACAAAATTTTAACATCCGTTACCAGCTCTTTTGAAATATTTATCCATGACTCCAAATTCCAAACACAAACAAAGCTGATTACAGAGAAAACTATTGCCAAAAACAAATCTCCATAAAATAATGAAGAATAATATTTATTAGCTTTATCAAAATCACCTTGGTGATATGCTTTAATAATATATCGGCTGCCTATAGAATTCAGTGCTGCTTTTACTATGTTTGCATACGATACAAAATTAGCAGCTAAATTTGAATAACCATTTGCTTCAGCACCCAAATGCTTAACAATATATGGCGACAAAAAAAAGCTGATAGCCATTGATATTGCAAAAGAAATAATATTCGCTGATAAATTAACTATTCTCTGCTTATTATCAGAAAACTCCATATCAACAAGGCTGAATTTTTTTCGACTCAAAATAAGGCTTCCCTTCAATTAATAATTCTTATTAGGCAAATACTGTGATTTTCTTAACGATGATTTGTCATAATTATATTCAACATCAAGATAAATTTTATTTTCCGCTTTAAGGTTATTGTATTTATCCATATTACGATACTTAATAACTTTAGCAGGATTACCACCGATAACTGCACCTACAGGCACATCTTTTGTAACTACCGAACCAGCACCGACTACAGCACCCTCACCTATTGTTACACCAGGAATAATAGTTACACCGGAACCTATCCAACAGTTTTCTCCTATTACTACAGGCTTTTTTACCATCTTCTTGTCATAAGGAATACACATTAAATCTTCACTGTCGTAATTATGATTACTTGTCCAAATTTCACAATTTCGTGAAATTATAGTACCACTTCCTATTGTAATTCCGCCTTCAGCCTTTGCATAAAAGCCCTCACCTATCCAACAATGATTTCCCAGTGAGAAATTATTCATTGATGATACCTTTATATCTTTTTTTATATCAACATTTCGTCCGCAGAACTTAAAGCGGCTCGTTATTTTTCTTTGCCATCTTCGCTTTATATAATCGGCAACAG
>DBFOUY010000168.1:0-6630 GCA_048365975.1 Eubacterium sp. | reverse complement strand
AAACGGATATGACTAAATTCATCCCATTTTCTCCGAAGCAGCTTGCAGTGCTCAACTGGTGGTGCAAAAGCAGCAGAATGAAAAATAAAAACGGCATAATATGTGACGGTGCTGTACGAAGCGGAAAAACGCTATGTATGAGCCTTTCATTTATATGCTGGTCATTTTACAATTTCAGCGACACATCCTTCGCCCTTTGCGGAAAAACCATTGCTTCGCTCAGAAGAAATGTTGTAACTCCCCTTCTGCCTGTGCTGACAGATTTAGGTTTTATATGCGATTATAAAATAAGCAGAAACTATCTTGAAATAACAAGAGAAAATGTTACTAACAGATTTTACCTTTTCGGCGGCAGAGATGAATCGTCAGCATCACTGATTCAGGGTATGACGCTCGGAGGAGTAATGCTTGATGAGGCGGCGCTTATGCCCCGTTCCTTTGTTGAGCAGGCACTGGCAAGGTGCTCACTTGAAAATGCAAAATACTTTTTCAACTGTAACCCTGAGCATCCCTATCACTGGTTTTATATGGAATGGATAAAGAAGTGTGAAGAAAAAAATATGCTTTATCTTCATTTCACAATGGAGGACAATCCCTCTCTTTCCGAAATGGTCATTAACCGATACAAAAGTCTTTACTCAGGAGCTTTTTATGAACGCTTTGTAGAAGGCAAATGGGTAACTGCCGACGGTCTTGTTTACCCTATGTTCAGCTATAACCGTCACGTAAAAAAGTGTGATGATACATTCAGTGAATACTTTCTTTCCTGCGACTACGGAACAGTCAATCCATTTTCGCTGGGATTATGGGGAAGATGCTGTGAAAAATGGTACAGGATAGATGAATATTATCACTCCAGCCGTGACAAGGGAGTTCAGCTTACAGATGAGGAATATTACACTCAGCTTGAAAGGCTGTCACAGGGAAAACAGATTAAGGCACTTATTATTGACCCGTCGGCAGCATCCTTTATTCAGACTGTCAGACGGCACGGAAAATTCACAGTAATCAAGGCGGACAACGATGTAATTACAGGAATTAACAGCGTATGCCAGGCACTCAAAAATGATGATATATACTTTTATCCGAATTGTGCTGACACACTGAGAGAATTTTCAATTTACCGCTGGGACAGCAGTATAAAAAGGGATGCTCCGAAAAAAGAAAACGACCATGCAATGGACGACATTCGCTACTTTGTTTCAACAGTGCTGAAAAAGGAACAGAAAAACGAAGGCTTTGTAACCATTGCGGTAGAAAGGAGTTAGGCTTTGGGCGTATTCAAATCAAAGAAAAAGAAAGAGAACACACTGTCAGCAGGTGCAGTACAGACATCGGCGATGTCAAGACACCCCTATTATAATCTCGGCACATATATGCCTATGAACAGTATGTCAAGGGTATATCAGGAGCTGAGACAGGCAGTGCCGATAATTGACTCTGCCATAAATAAAATTATAAGGCTGACAGACGGCTTTCATTTTGAAACAGGCAATGAAGTGCTTGATTTACAGATTAACAGCTTTTTCGACAGTATAAATGTCGGAGGCAATCAGCAGGGGATATCGGCATTCGTATCAAATTATTTAAATCAGCTTCTGACCTTCGGCACTGCAATAGGTGAAATAGTACTGAATGAAAGCGGAATTTATGCCCTTTACAACAGCGAGCTTGACAGCATTGAGCTGAAAAGAAGCAGCAACGGAATTGATGTTGATTTTTATAACAGCAGAGATAAAATTGCTAATCCGCAGCTTATTCTGTATTCCGTTCTCAATCCTAAGCCAAGAGATTTATGCGGTACAAGTCTGCTTGAGGGTCTGCCCTTCATCAGTGACATACTTATGAAGATTTACAACACCATAGGGCAGAACTGGGAGCACGCAGGCAATATAAGATATGCCGTTGTCTGCAAGCCATCAGGCAATGAGTCTGACAATGCAGATGCACAGTCAAAGGCGACTGCAATTGCAGATGCCTGGCAGGAGGCAATGAATTCACAGAAGATAAAGGATTTTGTGGCAGTGGGTGATGTGAGCATTGAGGTAATAGGAGCTGACAATAAAATACTTGACAGTGAAATACCTGTAAGACAGCTTCTTGAACAGATTGTTGCAAAAACAGGACTTCCGCCGTTTATGCTCGGATTAAGCTGGTCATCAACTGAAAGAATGAGCACACAGCAGGCGGATATTCTTACAACCGAGCTTGAGGCATACCGCAGAATACTGACACCGATTATTAAAAAAATCGGCAGCATTTATCTTGCAGTTAACGGAATTAACAGCAATCTGAGTATTGTATGGGATGACATAACACTTCAGGATCAATGCGACAATGCAAAGGCAGAGCTTTATCTTGCTCGGGCTGAAAAAATCAGAAAGGAGAGCTAATTTGACACAGGGATATATTGAAAAAAGCATAGGCACTGAAAATGCTGATTTAGAAAAAATAAATCAGTTCACAAGAAGTCAGTTCGGCACAGACGAGCTTTACATTTTTAGTGTAATACTCTGCAACAATGACATTGACAGAGATTACGAAAGATTTTCATTGAATGCCCTAAAAGCATTGAAGGACTTGTTTGTCGGCAAAACAGGTATTTTTGACCATTCGATGAAGGCTGCTAACCAGAAAGCAAGAATTTTTGAAACAGAGCTGGAGGAGGTTTATGACAAAAAGACTGCTGACGGTATGAAATTTTATCAGCTCAGAGCAAAAGCATATATGGTCAGAAGCGATGAAAACAAATCACTTATCACTGAGATTGAGGCAGGAATAAAAAAAGAGGTTTCCATCTCCTGCTCGGCAAAATCAAGCACCTGCTCAATTTGCGGTAATGACAAAAGACACGGCATATGTGAGCACATTAACGGTAAAACCTATGGTGACAAGCTCGCTTTTTCAGTGCTTGACGACATAAGTGATGCATATGAATTCAGCTTTGTGACAGTCCCTGCACAGAGAGAGGCGGGAGTAACAAAGCACTTTAGTATTGAAGGAGATAACACTGATATGACATCAATAATTAAAAGCCTTAAGGAATGCGATGATGAAATTTTATTGACCAAGGCACAGGCTGACAGTCTGATTTCAGAATATGAAGAGCTTAATGTCGAAGCTGAGCTTGGCAGAGAATACAAAAGCTCTCTCATTAAAGAGGTGATTGCACTTTGCTCAAAGGCAATGCCCGATATGGATATTAATACCTTTGGCAGTGTTGCACAGATTATGACAGCAAAAGAGCTTTTAGCATTCAGAAAAGCATTTGAAAAATCCGCAGACAGCGCAGTATGTCTGCAGTTCAAAACAGAAAAAACAACCACAGGCGTAAATCAGTTTAAAATTTAGGAGGATTAAAAATTATGGCATTCGACAACATCAGACTTGAAAAAAGCTTATACACAACAGGCAAATCATTCACTTCAGCATTAGAGGAGCTTGACCCATCTGAAAATTACAGAGGCACTGCTCTTGAGGGGCTTGACGCATATGAAAGACAGCTTAAAAGATTTGACATAAAGGTTTCAGGGGCAAATTCAGACCCTGTATCAAAATTTTTCAAAACAAACGAGTCATCTGCCCTTTTCCCTGAATATGTATCAAGGGCAGTAAGAACAGGTCTTGATTACAATGATTCGGTTGAAGATATTATTGCATCAACAACTGAAATTGACAGTATGGACTATCGTTCTGTAATGACACAGCTCGATCTTGATAACTTTAATGTCAATTATATTGAAGAGGGTCAGGCTCTTCCCGAATTCACTGTTAAACTCAGTGAAAAGCTTACTAAGCTTAAAAAGCACGGTAAAATGCTTGTGGCATCATATGAAGCTATCAAATTCCAGAAGCTTGACCTGTTTACAACAGTACTTAAGCAGATTGGTGACTATATATCAAAAAGTGAATTTTATCAGGCTATTGAGACACTCGGTACTGACAGCAATGTAACAGGAATCCAGTCGACAAACCAGACCCTGACATTTGATGACCTTCTTGATTTATGGGAAAGCTTCAATCAGTTCAATATGACCACTCTTATAGTAAGCAAGAAGTCATTGAGGGATATTCTTGCTATGCCTGAATTCAGAGATGCAAATGCGGGACTTGATTTCCACGCGACAGGAAATATTGCAACTCCATTCGGTGCAAAAATCATTGTGTCAAGTGCAATGGATGACAAGACCATTTGTGCACTTGATAAGAACTATGCCCTTGAAAAGGTGCAGGCAGGCGGAATAATCACTGAATTTGACAAGCTGATTGACAGACAGCTTGAGCGTTCTACCATTTCAACAATCACAGGCTTTTCTGTCATTTACAGTGATGCAATCAAAATTCTGACACTGGCTGATTAAGGACGGTAGCATTTATGATTAATATAAATCCTGTTATCAAGGAGCTTTCTGTATTGCTCGGAACTGACGAGGATAAAGCAGAAAAATACAGCGGCATAGCCGAAAATGCAGTTAAAAGCATAGAGCAGCTTTTAAAGGATGATGAAAGCACTGAGGATAACCGTATAATTTACTTATGTGCAGTTAAGGCATTTTATCATATTGCCCTTTCGGAAAGGGATGACATATGCTCATTTTCAGCAGGCGACATATCTTATTCAAAAAACTCATCTGCTGTTGATAATGCAGAAAAACTTTTGAAAGATGCGGTAAACGGCTGCAGTACTTTGCTCAGAAACACAGGCTTTGCCTTTAAGGCGGTGTAAAATGAACGCACAGCATATTATACAAAAAGAAATTGAAAAGCTTGGACTGACAGTTATTATAACTGACGGAGAATGGAGCTCTGTTCCGTTTAAAGCAATACTCAGACCATTGTGGAAAAAGAAAAGCTCAAACTTTGAAAAAAGGCTCACCGAGCTTGGCGGAAGTCTTATGGAATATTATCAGTACATAGGCGCTGCAAATCATTCCATAACCGACCTGTCAGAGGATGCACTTATTATTTCTGACGGTGAAAAATATGAATTCAAGCACCGTGACAAAATAATTGCAGATGATAAAGTTCTCTATTACACGGGGATAATCAGAAAGCTGAAGGGTGATGACAATGATTAATGCAGAAAAAATTATCTCCGATATTATTAATAATATCGGAGATACAGACAATACAAAGGTTATCAGAGCTTATCCGAGTAAAGACAAGCCCACAAAAATAACAAAAGCATATATTGCTGTGGGAATTAAGGAAATTAAGCTTGAGCCATATCAGATTGACTATCCTGACAAGGCAGGCGAAATAACTCTGTCAGCAGATTTATACTGCCCGCTGAAATGGGATAGCAACGAGCTTACAAGGCTGTTTTCACATCTTTGCAGTGCTGTAAAAAAATATAACATCACATCAATCAGCACAGGTGCAATAACGGCAGATATGACTACACAGGCATATCTGCTTAAAACCACTATAACCCTTTATAACAAATTTGATTTCGGAGGTGATGGGGATGGACAACGACTCAATCAGCTCGGCGGAAATGCTGAGTGAAATAATCAGGCTTGACCAGAAACGCTATGACAAGAGTGCAGGAGGCTATTGATAAACAGATGAAAATGAAATTCAAGGATTTTACATTCCCGTCAAATCCAAAGGAAATTGAGATTAACACCTCCTCTAACATTCAGTCAAAGGGGATTTACGGAGGAAGCAGTGCAACAGAAAATGTTTCAGTTAATCCGATTATAATCAGCGGCAGAGGTGAATTTTTTTGTGATAATGCAGAGGAGCTGTGTCTATATCTTCAGCATATGCTTGGTGACAAAACCGCAGGGGAGCTTATGCTCCCCTCCTCTGCAGGAATCAATGCATTTCTTACTGAATTTGCATATTCAAAAAGCAGCAAAAAAGGTAGTATTGATTATCGTTTTATATTCACTGAAAGCTGCAGCGGCAGCAATTATAAAAGAATGGCAGAAAGCACAATTTCAGGCAAGGACGAAAATGCTTTTGATATTGCAAACAGGTGTGGCATATCTGTCAGCGATATTATGAGATTAAATGATTTCCCTACTCCTTTCAGCATTAACGAGGGTGAAAGGGTGGTGCTTTATGATAATTGAATTAACGGCTGCTGACGGCAAAAAAATCACCATTGATAAATTCACTGAGCTTTGTTTTACACAGACTGCAGGAGTAGCCTGTGACAGTCTGTGGGCATCCTTTGTGCCTGAAAGCAGTATTGAAGAAATCTGTACAGTCAGGCTTTACATTAATTACAGGCTTGTGTTCAACGGTCTTTGCGACTGTCAGAAAATCATTTATGGAACAAATGGAGCTGAAGTATATTTTTATGCCCGCTCCACAGCATGCATACTTGTTGACAATGAGGCTGAGCCTTACACATATCAGCACCCGAGTGCAAAGCAGCTATGCTTTTCGCTTGCTGAAGGACTTGGTTTTTCAAACAGTCTGCCGAATATCAGCAGCACAGAGCAGTACGAAATCACCAAGGGAACATCACGCTATGGTGCAATCAGCCAGTTTGTAAGACTGTTAACAGGCGGGCATATTAACATCACACCGAAAAACGACATTGAATTAATATCAGAAAGCAGCGAGATAAAAAATCTTAATGACTATGATATATTGTCATTTACAGAAATAACAAAC
>DBFOUY010000167.1:0-4112 GCA_048365975.1 Eubacterium sp. | reverse complement strand
TCATTTCGCTTCGGCATCACTAAGCCCAAGCACATAAAAAGCCATACGCTGTGCGGTTTTATGACCTATTCCCTGCATACGCTCAAACTGGTCTATTAAATTTTGAAGCGGTGCAAGATTAAAGCCCATAGCTACCTCGAATTTTTTTAGTTAAATTAAATGATATAAGATATAATAATAAAATCAGTAGTTTTTTTGTTAGGCAAGGCTTTGATAAAAGTTGCTAACAAAATTGTAAAATACTAATTAAAATGCTAAGATTTTTGTTTGAAATTTTATTTCTTTCACCGCAGACATACAAATGTATTTCAAGGTGAAAAAATAGAATTTCAGGCAAAAAGATTGCATTTTAAAGTCCGGGTATGTTAAGTCCGCCTGTAACCCTTTCCAGCTCACGCTCTGATTCCTCGTCAATCTGACGGACTGCCTCATTAAAAGCTGCAACAAGCATATCCTCAAGCATTTCAACATCATCAGGGTCAACAACCTCAGGATTCAAGCCGATTGACTTAACCTCGTGATTGCCTTTTAATGTGATTTCAACCATACCGCCGCCTGAGGTAACAACGTATTCCTTCTCCTCAAGCTCAGCCTTTTTAGCCTCGATATTTTCCTGCATTTTCTGAGCCTGGCGAAGCATACTCTGCATATTCTGCGGTCCGCCGCCCATTCCCTTTGGTAATCTTGCTTTCATAGTCTTTCTCCTATATTTTCCTATATATTATTCAAATTTAATATTAATATTATTCTGTGCCTGACTGATTAAATCCTCAAGCAAATCTCTTTTTTGATTTGCCTCTGCCTTTTTCTTGGCAATGGCAAGTCTTAAATTCCTGCCAGTAAGCTCAAACACTGCCTGCTTTATAGCCTTTGAATGAGTAGGAATTTTTATAAATTCCTTGATTGTGGGATTAGGGCTGTCAATAACAAAATGCTCACCCACAATACTTGCGTTTGCACCATTAAGCACACCGAACAAGGCAATATCTGTCTTATGGAGAATGTCCATAAGCTCCTCCCACTGGTCAAAATCAACTGACTGATTTACTGCTGTTGGCTCAGGCTCATCCGTTTTCGGCTGAACAGGCTGTACAGGAGATACAGACTCAGGCTCAGGTGGAGCAATAGGTGCTTTATGTTCGGCAACAGGCTCTTGCTCTTTCTTGGGCTCTGTCTTTTCAAATGCAGGCATAACAGCCTCTTCAACAACAGGCTTTTCCTCTTGCACAGGTGCTTTAGGAGCTTCTGCTGCAGCCTTATGAACAACACCGTTTCTTACTGCTCTCTCAAGCTTTGCAATTCTGTCGAGCAATGCTGCATTCGATTCTTCAAGCTTAGGCTCACACAGTTTAATAAATGCCATTTCCATTTCAATTCGTGAATTTGAGCCTGCTTTAATTCTTGTCAGTGTATCCTGAAATAAATCAAGACCGAAGATTATATTCTCAAGAGTAAATTTATCAGCACCTGAAACAATTGAATTGTACTCGTCATCGGTGCAGATAATCAGCTCTCTGCTTTTTTTAACGGTTTTCACCATAAGATAATTTCTGAAATGATTAATCATTTCAACGCAAAGGCGTTCCATATCATAGCTGTTCTGATAAAGCCCTGCTAAAATATCAATCGCTTGTGAGCTGTCGCCGCTTGCAATACAGGATGTAAACCTATGCAAAACATCCCTGCCTGCAAGACCTGCAACCTCACTTACAAGGGCTGAATCAACATAACTGCTTCTGCCTGCACACTGGTCAAGAATTGACAAACCGTCACGCAGAGCACCATCAGCAATACGTGCCACAAGAACAGCGGCATCATCATCAATAGTCATATTTTCAAGCTCTGCAACCTGCTTTAATCTGACTGCCATAGTTTCAGGCTGAATACGCTTGAAATCAAAGCGCTGACAGCGTGACAGGATAGTTGCAGGGAGCTTGTGCACCTCTGTTGTTGCAAGAATGAATATTACGTGAGCTGGCGGCTCTTCAAGTGTTTTAAGAAGAGCATTGAATGCACCTGCTGAGAGCATATGCACCTCGTCAATAATATACACTCTGTACTTACCTCGTGATGGAGTATAGTTAGCCTCCTCACGCAAATCACGGATATTATCAACGCCGTTATTTGATGCGGCATCTATTTCAACAACATCATAGATTGCACCGCTGTCAAGCCCCTTGCAAAGCTCACACTCATTACATGGCTCACCATCAATCGGATTTAAGCAGTTAACCGCCTTGGCTAAAATCTTTGAGCAGGTGGTCTTGCCTGTTCCCCTTGAGCCTGTAAAAAGATAAGCGTGTGAAACCCTGTTTTCTTTAATTTCATTTTTAAGGGTGGAAATAACGTGATCCTGACCATAAACGTCAAAAAAGTTTTTAGGTCTGTATTTACGGTATAAAGCCTGATACATATTTCACCCTCCCCTAATAAAAAATGCCCCCGCACCCTTTATGTAACGTACAGACTTGTCTGAGGCACACAGAATAATCCACTTATTGCTGCTCGGTTCCCCGCCTGACAAGGTTCGTAGCATCCCGTCGCACAGGGCCCATACGCTACATAAAAGGCGCAAAAGCACTCTTTTCGCAAATATTATACTATATTATTATTTAGAAATCAAGACCTTTTCTATCTCACCATAGTAAATAAAGTGATAATCCTTATCAGGATACCATTTACCGTCAATGGTTTCATCAATAAATTCAGCAGGGTCAAACTTTGATTTTGCTGCTTTTCTGCAAACAAGAACAAGCTCTGCCTCACTAAAGTAAGGTGCTTTGTCATTAAGAACAGGGGTCAGACCACAGGCATTGACCTTATCAACATCCCTGCCGCTTTTTGAACCGCATATGCCGTGAATCTGCTGTTTCATATCCACAGGGTAAAAGCTGACTGTAAAGTAATCATTTACGTTTAAAAACTCCTCAGTATATCTTTGCGGACGGATATAAATTGTTGCCATATCCCTGCCCCAAAGCTCGCCGACTGCACCCCATGACACAGTCATTGTATTGAGCTTTTCCTCAGTACCTGCAGTAACAAGCGCCCATCTGTTTTTGAAAAGGTCAACTGCATTTTCAACAACCTGAGCAAATTCAACTTCTTTAAACATATGTATCACCTCAAAATATAATCTAAAGGCGAGTATTATAACTCGCCTTTCAACAATCAAAGATTATTTAATAAACTTAACAAGCTCCAATGCAGCACTGATATCACCGTCAACCTTGAGCTTGCCTGTTGTGAAAGCAATAACAGGGTCAAGCTTACCATTGATAAGCTTTGTGAAATTAGTCGCATTAATAGTTAAGATGGCATTTCTGTCATAATACTCATAAGGCTCAACATTAACTCTGCCGTCCTTAATTTCAATGTAGAAAATACCCTCAACCTTGCCGATTAAGTTAATCTGAAAAGCAAGAGTGCCCGGAACTGAAGAAACATCAGTATTCATAAATTTCTTTCTGGTTGCAAGAACAACTGATTCATATGTCATAGCCATATAAATAACCCCCAAATAAATTTTATTTATTCAACGATTAAATTATACCACAGCAATAAAAATTTATCAAGCATAACATTTGCAAACACATGCGTGTTTTGTGAATTATTTTTACTTATCCTTTGGCTTGGCAATCATTGCAACAACAAGTGCACTGAGCATTGCAATTGTAACACCCGCTGCACATGCCTGAAAACCACCTGTAATTATACCGAGAAAGCCGTCACGCTGCACAGCCTCCTTAACACCCTTTGCAAGTGCATTGCCAAAGCCTGTAAGCGGAACAGTCGCACCCGCTCCCGCAAATTCAACAAGCTTAGGATAAATACCCAAGCCGCCGAGCAGAACACCAAGACACACGAATAAAACAAGAATTTTTGCAGGCGTAAGCTTTGTGAGATCAATAAGCAACTGACCTATAACACATATCAGACCGCCCACAACAAACGCTTTTATTAACATCATAATCATAAAAAATCACCTGTTAGCATTTTTTGCAGTAACAGGTGATTTATTCATTTATAAATTTATTTTGAAAATAACTGCCGTTAATTATTTTTCTTATCCTTAATACGTCTTGCAAGATAAACAACAGGTGTATCCAAGC
>DBFOUY010000166.1:0-4118 GCA_048365975.1 Eubacterium sp. | reverse complement strand
CCAATCAAGTCAAATTAATTTCAAAATATAACTTGAATGATACAAATGATGTTCAGCAATTCATTAACTCAAATCAAAATCGAATTACAGCAATTACAAATCAGCGAAATCAAATCTACAATAAACTCCGAAGATGTAAGGATACTGATAAAATATTAAACCTTAAATCTGAAAGAAATATTTGTACTAAACGATTAACAAAATTACGAAAAGAAATTAAAACTGCTGATGCAATTCTGAATGATTCTGATGAAATGAAAAAGAACATAAAAGCAGAAATGAACATACAGCATCAGAGATATGCAGTCAGCAGAACAAAATCACATAGGAGGGATTTATATTATGAACGATAAAGAACATAAAGCTCAAGAAATTATAGATAGAGCAAATGAGAAGTGGGATGAAATTGAAAAGCAAATTTCAAACAGACCAAAGCTGATTGAAACTAATCGAAAAAGTAAATCATTAGTTCGCACACCTGATGATGTTGATTTTGAAATGAAAGACAGAAATACAACCTATGAGGTTGTAAGTTATTTTAATTCTGATGGTGATGAATATTTCTTAAATCAGATTATTAGAAAATTAGGGTACAAAAATCAGTACAACAGTTAAGACTTACGCTTTAAAGTGTTGAAGTATGGTAAGAAATATGATACAATGTATTTGTAAATGCAAATGCTGTATCGATTGTCGGAAAGGAGTAAAATATTGAACAGACAATTACAGCAGGAAAATAAAATAACGGCTCTCTACTGCCGACTGTCACAGGATGACGGTCGAGAGGGAGAGAGCAACAGTATAGTCAATCAGAAAGCAATGCTCAAGGAGTATGCTTTGAAAAATCATTTCAAGAATATCAGATACTTTGTTGATGACGGATGGAGCGGTACTAATTTTGACAGACCTTCTTTCAGAGAAATGGAACAACTTATTGAAAATGGTGAAGTCGGAATTGTAATCGTGAAAGATATGTCAAGACTCGGCAGAAACTATTTACAAGTCGGAATGTATACCGATGTTGTATTCCCAGACAATGATGTTCGCTTTATTGCAATTAATGATAATGTTGATTCATCGGTGCAAACAGAATTTGATATGACACCTATCCGTAACTTTTGTAATGAGCTTTATGCAAGAGATACCGCAAAGAAAATCAAAGCAACAATGAAAATGAAAGGTGAACGAGGTGAGCATTTATCATCTATTCCGCCGTTTGGATATATGAAAAATCCAAGCAATACTAAAGAATGGATAATTGATGAGGGTGCTGCTGAAACGGTTAAATATATCTTTCGGCTTTGTGTTAGCGGTCTTGGTCCTACACAGATAGCAAAGAGATTACAAAGTGAAAATGTTTTAACTCCTATGTCATATTGGAATCAACAAAAAGGTTTGGATTTATCTTTGCATCCATACAAATGGGTTAATGAAACCGTGGCAAGTATTCTTGAAAGAATTGATTACACAGGTTGTACCGAAAACTTTAAAACCACCTCAAAGAATTATCGTTCAAAAAAGCGAATAGATAATCCTAAAGAAAAGCGATTGATATTTGAAGATACACAGCCTGCAATCATTGATAAGTCTACTTTTGAAACTGTTCAGGAAATCAGAAAGCATAAGCGAAGAAGAACGGCAACAGGCAAGTTAAGTTTGTTTTCGGGTAAAGTGTTTTGTGCGGACTGTGGCGAAAAGTTGTACTACTGCACAACAAATTCATTTGATGAAAGCAAAGATTTCTTTACCTGTGCAAATTACAGGAGTAATACAGGCACTTGCTCTGCACACTATATCCGTAATGTTACACTTTACAAATTAGTCTTTCAGCATATAAAGAATGTACTCACATACATTCAACAGTTTGAACATACCTTTGTTAAAATGGAAATTGAAAAGGCTAATGAGGAACATTACGAACAAGTAAAAAAAGCAAAGAAAGATATTGTAAATCTGCAAGCAAGAAACAGTAATCTTGATGTACTTTTTAAAAGGCTTTATGAGGATATGGTATCAGGCAGAATATCAAATGAAAGATTTGATATGTTATCGGCTGATTATGAGCAGGAACAGAAACAAATCAAAGATGAGATTGCAAAACTTCAAAACTTGATTGATGAGGGTGAACAGGAACGATATGACCTTAATCAATTCCTGAAGAATGTGAGAAAGTATACTGATCCTGAAATCCTTACAGCAGAAATGGTTAATGAATTGATTGACAAAATAATAGTCCATGCACCTGACAAGAGCAGCGGACACAGAACACAAAAGATTGAAATTTACTACAAAGCAGTTGGTATTATCAACATTGCAACTGAAGAAGAATTGATTGCAGCCGACGGCAGAAAAGACCGCTGGCATAAACAATCTGCTTAATCACACAAAAAGACGGAACAGCCTTTCGACTGTACCGCCTTCGTACATAAAACTTCGTTACCGCACCGACGCATTATTGCAGTATTTTTTGCAAAATATGGTTTCATATATGTGGATGTTCTACGAAAAGTCATTGCCGATGGTGAATTCACTATCGGCTTAATTTTTTCTGTATGTTAACTCTGTTCAGATATGATTGCAAGTAGAAATTTATCTATACTCCTCCAAAAACCTCATAACATCCTCCTTGCTGATTTTATTAGTGCGATAGTCAGCAAGGAGTTTTTTCTTTTTCTCCATAAATTCTGTATATCTTTTATTCGGAATAATTGCCTCAACTTCGTTCCAGTATTCGTCAGGCTCTGTGTAAAATTCCAAATACAGTTTTCTTCTGACCTTTTCAAATTCTGCTAATACCTCGTCATTTTTCTGTTGTTCTCTGCTTGCAATATGCGGTCCTAAATCCTGACACTTCTGTCCGTCATAACTACCATAGCAATATGCAGTTGCTTTTGCTGTTTTAGGTGTAAACGGTCTGCCACATAGTTTGCAAACATTAATTCTTTTACTGCTTTGAAAATGCAGGTATAACAAAACTGAATAAAACTCCGCAACGGATGTGCAGATATAATATTCACTCATTGTTCCTATTGATTTTGAATCAGGGCTGAACATATACTCATCAAACTTTTTGCTTGTAAAGCTGACCTTGTTGAAATTATCAAAGTTCTTATTGAACTCTTTTTCAAAATATTCTAAACGAGCAGTTTGACAGTTGCTGTCATCACCAACTGTATTAAAAATATTGTTAAGAATTATTTGCATCATTGCAACTTCTGCAAGTGCGTTATAGCGGTCTATACTCCTTCTTAAGATTCCGATATCGGTATTATCATAAAAATTAAAATTGAATTTCATATCGGAATAAATCAAAACAGCCCAAAGAGAATTTACTTTGTTCATTGAGTTTAGAAATTTGTTTAAATATTCATTAAACTGATATATTTTTTCTTCAGTAATTTCATAAATGTTTTTGCTATTCCTTTTTAATTTCTCAAGCATTTTCTCAATGGCATTGACATAGCTTGTAAAATCATAATCTGAAAACTTTATCAATTCATCATTGATGTTGATTTCAACAGGCTGATGAATATTATCGTTATTTATAACCATATATTCAGCAATGCCCTGTTTTGAATTTTTCAAATGTACTAACACAGCATCAGTAATCATATCAGACCTCCCGGATGTAACTTGTTCAAAATTTTCAAGTTGCATCAGTCCTTTGTTTTTACTCAATCTTTTTATTAGACTATATCATAGAAAGGGATTTCTAACAATACAAAACTAAAAGGAGGTTGATAATATGCGTTACAAAAACAAAGAAAATATTTATACTCACAGTTTCTTTTTGCCAAATGATATTTTTGATTATCAATTGAGTCATAGAAATTTTAAGGTGTACAGTTATCTTCGCAAGTGCAGTAACAAACAACATCAGTGCTGGCCGTCAAGAGATGATATTGCGAAGAAATGTGGCATCAGGTCAAAAACAACTGTTGATACTGCAATCAGAGAATTGATTGACGAAGGCTTAATTGCTAAAACTGCAAGATATTCTTCTGATGGTGTAACTCGTGAAAGTAACCTATATACCTTACTTGAAATTTGAGCCACCCCATACCAAGCAGTTGATCAGAAACAACTAAAAACCCTTCTGACGAGAAAAATGAAAGCTC
>DBFOUY010000165.1:0-4166 GCA_048365975.1 Eubacterium sp. | reverse complement strand
TATATCACTGACTTTTACCTATTTCATTGCAAAAACCCTAAAACTCATACGAGTTTTAGGGTTTTTCTACACGCTGACAACCCGATTGAACTAATCAATCGGGTTGTTTAGGTTATATTATACTTTTTATTCTTTCCTGCCCATTCAAAATAAATTCAACAACAAATTCTTCATTCACGTCAACAGGAATTTTATTGATGCAATCCATTATCATTTCCTTTGCTATAACAGGAATATCAAGCGTTTTAAAAAGTTCTTTTGCTTTGCTATTCTTTTCAAAAAATTCAAAGAAAAATTTGAGCAATCCGTCCTTTTCTCTGCTTACATCGCTTGGATAACCATTTGCAATAAGAGCAATATTATTATCATAATTCGGTGCAAGGGAAAGGATTTCGCCTGTTTCAATATCTCTGAGCAAGCCGTAATTATTTGTGTGCCTATCCATATTATAACAAACAGAATCAAGATAAAGCATTTTAAGATAATCAGCAGCAATGTCTTTTGATAAACTCATAAAATAATCAAAGTTATCGCTGTAATCCTCATTATCACCCATAACAGAACAAATTGGCTCAAAGTTTACTTTACCGTCTGTAAAATCCTTTGTTTTAACATAGACGTCATCATATTCATAATGTGCCATATTAAAACCAAGTGCCTTACCCAAATTGTATATAAAGAGTTCAGAAAAAATCTGATTATCGTTACCGCTTTTATACATCCACCATTTGCCGTCAATCAAACGCCAGCATTTCTCAAAGCTGCCTATATTAGTAAGTTCCGGAGTTCGTGAAGGTGCTTTATTAAAACTGTCAGGATCTCCCTTAAGTGCAAGTTTGTCAAAAACATTTTCGTTAAACTTAACTTCAAACCAAATCAAATTTTCATCATC
Source organism: Eubacterium sp. (assembly GCA_048365975.1). Taxonomy (GTDB): domain Bacteria; phylum Bacillota; class Clostridia; order Oscillospirales; family Acutalibacteraceae; genus Eubacterium_R. Next base: position 3,274 of record DBFOUY010000165.1, on the reverse strand, counting down.
AGATTTAAACCAATAATTATCGGTAATCGTAACAGCATTCACAGCAAGAGAGGTATTCGCATCATCACGATTTGCAAGACGCAACACCTTTTTCAATAGGCGTGAATTCGCCCTGTGAGAATCAATCGCCCTACCCTCAAGCCAAGAGGTAAAATCTTTTCCGTTCACAAAATGCAAAGGTGCAAATTGCCTATCAATATCAACAACTAATCCGTTTTCAATTCTTACAATCTGCCTGTCAGCAGACATTACATAACCTGTTGAATCAATCATACTTTACCTCCTTAACTTTATTATTTATACTTTATCATAAATTGATATGAAAATCAAACTATCAATCTTGTTCTGTCAACCAATCAATCAGATTGATTACCTTAACGCCCTCATAATTTCCGACACTGAATTTATCAAGGGTAAGCACAATTTTTTCATAATTATCCTTAATATTTCTGAGCGGTGTCATTTCTCGTTCAAAGGTTGATTCATTTGTCATATCTGCTGTTACCTGAAAATAAGTTAAGACGCCATTTTTCTGTGCAACAAAGTCAACTTCAGCGTTTGCATGCTTGCCGATATTCACCTTGTACCCTCTTCGCAGAAGTTCAAAATACACAATATTTTCAATAGAAAATCCCAAGTCATAATTTTTTCTCGGCAATATATGATTTCTGAGTCCCAAGTCAACAATATACCATTTTTTATTTGATTTAAGTATTTCTTTGCCTACTATATCAAATCTTTCTGCAGGATAGAAAATATAGGATTCTGCCAATGCATCCATATAATCATCAACCGTATTCGGCGATACTCTGCGTCCGTTTGAGGTTAAATAATCTGTAACACTTTTAACGGACACCTGACTGCCGACAACACTTGAGAGATATTTGGCTATTGTTTTGAGCAGTGCAATATCATTGATTTTTCGCTTATCAGGATCTGTTTCTCTGCGTTTTTGTCTTTCTTCAATATCTTTTACAACAACAGTATTGTAAATTCCCTCAATATAGGTATTTACTTTCTCTTGCGTTTTGTTCATTGTTGCAATATAGGGCATTCCGCCGTATCTCATATACTCTGAAAACGCATCATCCGATGATTTATTTGTCAGTTCCTCATACTCTGCAAAAGAAAGTGGTAGCATAGAAATCTCAACATATCTTCCCGTGAGCAATGTTGCAAGTTCGCCTGAAAGTAAGTAGGAATTTGAGCCTGTTATATAAACATCCGTGTTATCCTTAACATACAAACTGTCTATTGCCTTTTCAAAAGATGCAACATTCTGAATTTCATCCAGGAAAATATACGTCATTTTATCCTTGCAAAGTCTTTCTTTGATATAGGAATAAAGGACCTTATAATCGAGTAAATCCTCATTTTCAAGTTCTTCAAAATTAAGGGATATTATCTGCTCATTCATCACTCCGTTTTCACGCAGATAATTCTGATACTGCATCAGTAAGGTTGACTTTCCACATCTTCTGATACCTGTTACGACCTTAATGACTTGTTCGTCTTTCCATTCTATTAATTTGTTCAAATATTCTTTTCGTTTAACCATAACTATCACCTTTTATTATTCTACTCTGATAATAGCATAGATATACGTTAAAATCAACAAAAATTCCTAAATTGGAATTTTTGTTGATTTTAACGTAGAAATATTCCAATACTTAATTGTCATAAGGAATTCTGAAATAATCAAGATATTTTTTAAATCTGTCCTGTGCGGTTAAGCAAGTATCCATCAAAAAGCCTCTTTCAGTTGACCATTCTTTGAGTCCTCTATAATAAAAAAGCTTCAAGTCATCGTCAATAATAAACGGCACAATATTATATTTTAAACATTCCTTAAAAAGCAAAAGCCTGCCGACTCTGCCATTGCCGTCCTGAAATGGATGTATCCTTTCAAAATCAACATGAAAAGCAATAATATCTTCAATCGTCTTTTTATCACTGCTGTTATACTTTGCAAGCAGTGATTTTATTTCATTTTGCACATTTTCGGGTGGTGTGGTTTCTCTGTCTGCCACCTCATTCGGCAATTTCTTATAATCTCCAACAGCAAACCAATCCTTTCGGCTGTCTGCTGTTCCTGATTTTAGAATAAAATGCAGTTCTTTAATCAGTTTTTCGCTTATCTGAGTATTTGCACAATCAATAATTTTATCAATGCACCTGAAATGATTTGCAGTTTCGATAACATCATCCACATTGACCGCCGTTTCAGTCACACCAATCGTGTTCGTTTCATAAATAAATCTTGTCTGATCGTGTGTAAGCCTGCTGCCCTCAATATGGTTAGAATTATAGGTAAGCTCAATTTGAATTTTATGATAAATTCCACCGGTCAGATGATTTTCTTTCTGTTCCTTCAAAATATCCAACAAATTTGAATTTTTCTTTTTATTGAGTCTTTCGGGCTTAAGGGCATCGTCAGGAATATTCCAAATCTTGCCGATAAGAACTGCTCCGTCAACTCTGCCTTCGTTACAGTAATTACGAACACTGCGTTCGGAAATCCCCCATTTTTCAGCCATTTTGGCACTTGTTAAATACTTTTTATCCATAATATCACCAAGATTATTATATCACTTTATCGGCAGAATATCAACGTAGTTCAGAATATTTCATGTTATTTTTTGCCGATAAGTAATGTATAAAAACAGACTACAAAATTTGAAATTAACCTTTAAAATCAGATGAAATAAATTCTGCATTAATTTTCAAGCTTTAAATAATCAACAACATCCGGTGAATTTGTGTAATAATAATCATCTTCAAAATCGGTATCCAATATAATTAAAATTCTTTCACTATCCGCATATCCGATATACATTTTATCATCATAAAAGCTCTCTATAATAACAGATTTTGTTCTATGCTTAGCATTTCCGATATACATTTCATCAGTAAGCTCAGGCTTGTAATTTTCAATTTCAATTTTTTTCAAAGTTTTACAATTGCCGTAATAATTATAACTGATTTGCTCGTAATCATCGCTCACGGTGTACGAACTATTAATATTGTAATCATAAATATTCCAATATTCAAATCCGAAAAAGACCGACAATATTAAAACAGCGGAAAGAATTATGATAGAAATCTTCAATTGTTTATTGCTCATATTGATATACTCCTTTAATTTCATCGTCAATTTCATAATATCATAAACTTTTACAATTGTCTATAAAAAACAGAGCAGTTTGTACTGCTCTGTTCAGCCTGTCGAAAAAGGCACAGCATAAAGCTGTGCTTTTTGTTATAGATATGGTAT
>DBFOUY010000164.1:0-9672 GCA_048365975.1 Eubacterium sp. | reverse complement strand
GTGCTGAGGGAATTGAGCTTAGCAAGAAAAAAATTGAAGCTCTTGATGCAAAGCAAAGCTTGCCAGGCTTTATGAAAAATTCGGAGAGCTTCAGTACAATAGCTATGTCGGTGATGAAGTCGATGATTCTCAGCTTGCAGGTGTTGCCGCTGAGATTTCGGCAGTCAGAGATAAGCTTAATCTGCTTAATGAGGAGGTTGAGGAGCTTAAAATAAAGCTCAGCACATCTGTAGCAGATATGGCGCAGAAAACCCGTGATGCTTTTCAGAAGGATGCTGATACTGAAACTGCTGAGAATGCGGAGGTTGAGGCAGAGGTTTTTGACGAAGCTTCTGAATAATAAGGAAATATAATAAAAAAGAAGTTTAAAGGCAGTGTTATCATCACTGCCTTTATTAATTTTAACAGGATATATAAAGCCTTTTGTAAAAATAAAATTTTGGTGATTATATGTCAGTAAAAAAATCTTTAAAGCAAAGGTATTTGTCATCTGCCTTTATTCTTCTTTTTTCAACGATTGTAGTTAAGCTTATAAGTGCTTTTTATAAAATTCCGCTGACGAGCTTCATAGGTGCAGAGGGAAGGGGCTATTTTTCAATTGCTTATAATTTTTGTATGCCTATTCACGCATTGACAATGGGAGCTTTTCCTCTTGCCCTGACAAAGCTTGTAAGCAGCTATGAGGCGAAGGGCGATTATGAAAAAATCAAAGCACTCCGTTTTGCCTCAAAGCGTTTGTTTTTAATAGTAGGTATTATAGGGCTGGCTGTTATGCTTATTTTTTCAAAGCCCTATGCGGAGCTTATATCCTCTGCACCTAAAAGTATATATACCATATTGGCACTGGCTCCGTCAGTGTTTTTCTGCTGTCTTGGTGCTTCACACCGTGGCTTTGCTGAGGGCTATCTTGATATGAAGCCGACGGCAGTCAGTCAGCTTATTGAGGCAGTGTTCAAGCTTGTATTCGGTCTGCTTTTTGCTCGCTATTCAATGAGCTGGCTTTATGAGCAGTATATACTTAAAGGCACTGTGCTCAGTATGTCTGTTTCGGGAGAGCGTGAGGCTCTTTCAGCAATTTATCCCTTGACTTCAGCGGCAGCTATGCTTGGAGTTACTCTTGGCAGTATTGCTGCATATATTTTTGTCATGATATATACTCAGTCAAAATACCCTGTATTACCTGTTGACAGACAGGATATCAAACTGGCGTATAATGAATTACTGACCTTCAGCACGGCACTTATAGGTGCTACGGTTATTTCAAGCGTTTCAAATTTTATTGATACGTCAAGTATTCAGTATTGTCTTTCACTCTGCGATGCTGACAGACTTGCTGAGTTGTATAATTACAGCGGTAATGATGTTTATACATATGTTTTCGGTATATTAGCAACGGTTCTTGATTTTAAAAATTTAGTGCCTGCTATTGTAATGGTGCTTGGCGTTACTGCAGTACCCGCTGTAAGCAATGCTTATGAAAACAGCAATGGAAAATTTTCCGCACTTATCACAAGCATTTTTAAATATGCTGTTATTCTGTCAGTAACAGGCGGTATTGTGCTGTCTGTATTCAGCAAAGAAATTCTCAGTGTTTTTTACAGTAATTCAAATTCGGACATTGTTGAAAACGGATGCTATCTTCTTAAGGTTATGGGTATATCAATTCTGCCATGTGCTCTTGCAACAGTAACGGTCTATACTACTCAGGCTCTTGGTTTTGCAAAATCCACAATACCTGCATTCATTATTTCCTGTGTGCTCAGGCTTGCTTTGAATTTTATATTTATTCCCGATTCCGAATATAATGTTCTTGCAGCGGCAATATCAAATTCAGCAGGTTTCTTGATTGTAGTGATTATGAATTTAATTACAATTCGCAAAAAAACAAACGCAAGATTGTCTTATTTTGAAGTATTCATAAAACCTTTAATTTGCGGAATAATTACATATACTGCAGTAAGCTATATCAAAATGAATACCTTACTGACATTTCCGAAGTTGATTCTGATGCTTGCAGCATGCCCTGTAATATACCTGTTTTTGCTTTTAATAACATTCACAATAAAGCTGAAAAGCCGTGATTAGTGCAAGAAATTATAATATAAGTGTAAATTTTCCTTTAAATACTTGAAATTTCCTGCTGATTATAGTATGATTGCCATAGACAAGTTAATCGAAAGTGAGTAAGTATTAATGGCTGTTGATTTTGAATTTAAAGAAAAATATGATGTCAATGATCTTTTAACTATTATTACTGCTCTAAGATCTCCCGATGGATGTCCATGGGACAGGGCACAGACCCACTCTTCCATAAAAAAGAATTTTATTGAGGAAACCTATGAGGTAATAGAGGCAATCAATAAAAACAGCACCGACGGGCTTCGTGAGGAGCTTGGCGATGTACTGTTGCAGATTGTTCTTCATACCGAAATGGAAAGGGAACAGAATAATTTTGATTTTGACGATGTCTGCAATGATTTGTGTCAGAAGCTTGTTATTCGTCATCCTCATGTTTTTGGTGGGGTCAGTGCAGATAATGAAGCAGAGGCTCTTATTAGCTGGGATAATGCCAAGGCAAAAACCAAGGGCATAAAAAAACAGAGTGAAACTATGGATAGTATTCCAAAAGAGCTGCCTGCCTTAATGCGTGCACAGAAGGTGCAGTCAAGGGCTGCTAAGGTCGGCTTTGACTGGCAGGATTCAAATGGTGCTTTCAGCAAACTGTCGGAGGAGATTAACGAGTTGCAATCAGCTATTGTTCAAGGTGATAAGGCTCATATTGCTGAGGAATTCGGTGATTTGCTGTTTTCCTGTGTGAATGTTTCAAGATTTATTGATGCTGACAGTGAGGAATGCCTGACTGCTGCAACCGATAAATTTATAAGCCGCTTTAAGCTTGTTGAACAGCTTGCGGATGAAAAAGGCATTTTGATGAAAAACTCATCAATTGAAGAGCTTGATTTGCTTTGGGATAGAGCAAAAGAAATTATGGCTGAAAAAAGCCAAAACGGAGGAATTTTAAATGAATAAAACAGAACTCGTTGCAGCAGTAGCTGCAAAGGCAGAACTTTCAAAGAAGGATGCAGAGGCTGCAGTAGCTGCAGTTTTTGATTCAGTTAAGGATGCTCTTGCTGATGGTGACAAGGTTGCTCTTGTTGGCTTCGGTACTTTTTCAATTAAAGAGCGTGCTGCTCGTACAGGCTTAAACCCACGCACAAAGGAAACAATCGAAATTCCTGCTGCTAAGGTTCCTACCTTCAAGGCTGGTTCAGCTCTTAAGGATGCAGTTAAATAATTTAACTTTATGAATCACAAAGGCATCGCTGTTAGGTGATGCCTTGATTTTTTGAGGTGAAGTCAATGAGATTAGACAAGTATTTAAAGGTTTCACGTATTATTAAACGCAGAACAGTTGCTAATGAAGCCTGTGATGCGGGTAAGGTTGAGGTTAATGACAAGGTTGCAAGAGCGTCTTATGATATTAAGGTGGGGGATATTATAAAAATTTCTCTCGGTGCAAATGTCAGAAGCTATAGGGTTCTTGCGGTAAATGAGCATGCTTTAAAAGAGGATGCCGCTAAAATGTATGAGCAATTATAATAAATGAGAAATCATCTGCATATTTTATAGCAGGTGATTTTTTTATGGATTTAACAGCACAGCATTCTATTAATCTTGATAACAGAGAAAATCTCAGTATAACAGGAGTTACCGATGTCGATGCCTTCAATGAGCAGGAAATTCTGGTTATATGCCAGAGTGATGAACTGACAATAAAGGGCGAGCTTCTGCATATTGAGGAGCTGAGTCTTGATACAGGCAATCTGATTGTGAGCGGCAAAATCAATTCACTCAGCTACAGCGAAAAAATTTCAGGAAATTCAATAATAAAAAGGCTTTTCGGTGGCTGAGAATATTTTTTATGCTGTGCTTGCAGGCGGAGTATTGGGTTTGCTTTTTGATTTTCTGAGATTGCCCAGACTGATTTTTAATGACAAATTGTTTTTTGATTTTCTGTTTTGGATTATCAGTGCCTTTACTGTGTTCTGCTATCTTCTGATTTTTAACAGCGGAGGAATAAGAATGATTTATCTGCTTTTTATTCTTCTTGGATTTCTGCTTGTGCTTTTCACACTTGGTTATGCTACAAAGCCTATACATATTGCAATTGCCAAAAAGATAAAAATATGGGCGAAAAGTTTAAAAAAAGTGTTGCAAAAGCTATATAATATATATTATAATAAAAAAGCGAATGTGAAGTCTTTTGTGAAAAAGAAGTTTAAGGGTGGTAAAAATGGTAAAGGAAGCAGGAAAGAAGAATAAATCATTTAAAGCATTTCTTTCAAGCAAAAAGAATATTCCTATGCTTATTGTTTCAATTGCTCTTGTTGTTGCATTTTTGTTTTTCGGTGTGACTATGGTTAATCAGAATGCCGATATCAGCCGTCTTGAAAGGCAGAGGGATGAAATTGCCGTTAAGGTTGATGAGCAGGTTGAAACGAATAAGGAACTTCAGGCAGTTCTTGATAATGAGAATAAGGATGAGTACATTGAGCAAAAGGCTCGCGAAAAGGGTTATGTGAAATCTAATGAAATCGTATTTTACGATATTTCTGCCGGTGAATAAAAAATAAAAGACCAAATCAAAAAAGGTTTGGTCTTTTTTCTATTGAGGTGAAAAATGAGAGAGATTAATGCAAAAGAAATAACGGCCGCCGTTAAGGAGCTTGTTATCAAGGCAAATAAAATTCTGCCTGATGATTTGGTGGATTGTATAGGCTGCTGTAAGAAAAACGAGAATAATGAAATTGCCAAATCAATACTCGGTGACCTTGAGCAAAATATTGATGCTGCTAAGGAGCTTGATATTCCTGTGTGTCAGGATACAGGAATGGCTGTTATATTTGCAAATGTGGGACAGGATGTGCATATTAACGGCTCCTTTGAGAATGCAGTCAATGAGGGTGTAAGACAGGGATATGTTGACGGACTGCTCAGAAAATCAGTAGTTGCTGACCCATTTAAAAGCAGAGTCAACACCAACGATAATACCCCTGCAATCATTCACTCAAGAATTGTTGAGGGCGATAAGATTGAAATTATTGCCGCACCAAAAGGCTTCGGCAGTGAAAATATGAGCAGACTGAAAATGTTTACTCCCTCTGCAAAAAGAGAAGATATTGTTGATTTTATAGTTGACAGTGTTAAAACAGCAGGCTCTAATCCGTGCCCTCCTGTTGTAATCGGCGTAGGTATCGGCGGTGATTTTGAATACAGTGCAATCCTTGCAAAAAAAGCACTTTGCAGAAATGTGTCTGTCAGAAACAGTGACAGCTTTTATGCTGATATGGAGCAGGAACTACTTGATAAAATCAATGCACTTGATATAGGACCTCAGGGCTTCGGCGGTAAAACAACTGCTCTTTGTGTCAATATAGAAACATATCCTACACATATTGCAGGCTTGCCTGTTGCAGTGAACGTTGGCTGTCACGTTACAAGACATGCAAGTAAAATTATTTAAAGGAAATTAATTTATGTATATTCAGATGGTTGCACCTTGTCTTTTAGGTTTAGAAGGCTTGGTCAGCGATGATTTAAAAAATATGGAGGCACAGAATGTCTGTGCAGAAAACGGCAGAGTATTTTTTGAGGGCGACTCAAATATTCTTGCACGTGCAAATATCAACAGCCGTTATGCTGAAAGAATTTTAATTGTTCTTGACAGATTCAAAGCTGTTACCTTTGAGGAGCTTTTTCAGGGTGTTAAAAATCTGCCGTGGTCAGAGTTTATCGGCTCGGCTGACACATTCCCTGTTAAAGGCTACAGTATAAATTCAGTTCTGCATTCAGTTCCTGACTGCCAGAAAATAATTAAAAAAGCAGTTGTGGATTCACTGAAAGCAGATTATAATATCAGCTGGTTTGAGGAAAACGGACCTGTTCATCAGATTCAGTTTTCAATAATGAAGGATGAAGTAACAATAATGCTTGACACAACAGGCAGGGGGCTTCATAAGCGTGGCTACAGACCTGAGAGCAATGACGCTCCTATCAGAGAAACGCTTGCGGCAGCAATGTGCAGTCTTTCAAGACTCAGGCATTACCATACTCTTTATGACCCATGCTGCGGCAGCGGCACAATATTGATTGAGGGTGCTATGCTTGCTCATAATATTGCTCCGGGTATCAATCGTAACTTTGAGTGTGACAGGTGGGGTCTGCTGCCTGAAAGTGCGTGGAAGCAGGAGCGTGAACGCTGTCACGATATAATTAAAACTGATACTGATTTTACAGCCTTCGGCAGTGATATAGATTCAAAGGCATTAGAGCTTACTATGATTAATGCCAAAAGAATTAAGGTTGATAAATATCTTAATCTTTCTGAAAAGGATATTAAATTTTTTAATCCCACTACCGAAAGGGGAACACTTATAACAAATCCTCCTTATGGTGAAAGAATGCTTGATATTAAAGAGGCAGAAAAAATTTACCGCACAATGGGTGAAAAGTTTGTGGCAAAAAGAGGCTGGTCATATGGCATTATTTCACCTGATGAGGAGTTTGAAAAGGTCTTTGGCAGAAAGGCTGATAAAAGAAGAAAGCTTTATAATGGTATGATTAAATGCCAGTATTATATGTATTTTAAATAATCAGGAGGTTTTGCTTTATGAATTATAAAGAAAAATATGAGCAGTGGCTCGGCTTTGCTGATGAGAATACTAAGGCAGAGCTTGAGGCATTAACAGATGAAAAGGAAATTGAGGATAGATTTTACAAGGATTTAGCCTTCGGCACAGGCGGTCTTCGTGGCGTTATGGGTGCAGGCTCAAATCGTATGAACAAGTATACTGTGGGCAAGGCTACACTTGGTCTTGCAAGGTATCTGAAAAGTAAAAACAGCGGTGAGCTTTCTGTGGCTATTGCTTATGATACACGTAACAATTCGCAGTTTTTTGCTAAGACTGCAGCAGGTGTTTTCGCTTCTCAGGGTATTAAGGTATTTATTTATGAAATGGTTGTTCCTGTTCCTGTGTTGTCATTTACAACTCATTATCTTAATTGTACTGCAGGTGTTATGCTAACTGCATCACATAATCCTAAGGAATATAACGGCTACAAGGTATACGACAGCAAGGGCTGTCAATTCTGTACAGAGGATGCAAAAAATGCAATCGGTTTTATTAATGAGATTACTGATTATTCATCAATTCCTTTAACTGATGAAAGCGAGCTTATTACATATATCGGCGAGAACGAGCTTTCAGCATTTCTTGCAGAGGTTAAAAAGCAGTCACTATATGAAGAAAAGAGTGATTTGAAAATAGTTTATACTCCGCTTCACGGCACGGGCAATATCCCTGTTCGCAGAATGCTTGAGGGTATGGATGTTACTGTTGTTAAGGAGCAGGAGCTTCCCGACGGCAATTTCTCAACAGTTCGTTCTCCTAATCCTGAGGAAAAGGACGCGTTGACACTTGCTATTGAAAAGGCTAAGGAAATCGGTGCTGACCTTGTTTTAGGCACTGACCCTGACTGTGACCGAGTTGGTATTGCTGTTAAAAACGGCGATGATTATGTTCTGTTTACAGGTAATCAGACTGGTGCACTGCTTGTTAAATTTGTTCTTACTATGAAGAAGTACAGCCTCAGCGAAAAATCAACTCTTGTTAAAACAATTGTTACATCAGAGCTTGGTGCTGACATCGGTAAAAAGTTTGGTCTTAAAATTGAAGAAACTCTTACAGGCTTTAAATATATTGGTGATAAAATCAATAAGTATGAGGAAAGCGGCGAGCAGGAGTTTGTTATAGGCTATGAGGAAAGCTATGGCTATCTTGTAGGTACTCACGCAAGGGATAAGGATGCTGTTGTTTCATCTATGCTTATCTGTCAGATGGCAGCGTGGTATAAAAATCAGGGCAAAACCCTTGTTGACGGACTTAATGAAATCTATGATGAATACGGTTATTACCTTGATTATCTTGATAGCTTTGTGTTAAAGGGCAAGGATGGTGCTGAAAAAATTCAGTCACTTATGACTTATTTCAGAAATAAGGGTAAGGCACTTTTTGACGGTATTGATGAAATAATTGATTTTTCAGAGGGTATCCGTGATTTGCCAAAAGAAAACGTACTTAAATATATCTGGAATGATGGCTCCTGGATGGCAGTACGTCCGTCAGGCACAGAGCCTAAAATCAAGGTTTATTATTCAATTGTTGACCCTGTTAAGGAAAATGCAAAGCTCAGACTTGAAAATATAAGAAAATCAATTAAGGATATAATCAATGGCTGATATTGTTTTAAAGCCTGCCGTAATCGGCAGTGTTAAGCTTAAAAACAGAATAATCCGATCAGCTACCCACGATGGGCTAGCTGATAAAAATGGTGCACCGACAGAAAGGCTTATCAACAAATACGTTAACTTAGCTAAAAATGAAGTGGGCTGTATTATTACAGGCTATGCTGCTGTCAGTGCAAATGGTATGTCACCTTATCCGAGAATGCTCAGAGCAGACAGTGACAGCCTGATTAATGAATATATGAAGCTGACCTCTGCTGTTCACGAGTATGGCACACCGATTGTTTTACAGCTTGCTCACTGCGGCAGACAGACATCATCAAAAGCAATCGGTATGCAGAAGGTTGCACCTACAGCTAAACGTCATCTGTTTTATCCTGATAAAGCAAAGCAGCTTAATGAAAAAGAGATTTATGATATTATCTATGATTTTGTAAAGGCTGCCAAAAGGGCAGAAAAGGCAGGCTTTGACGGTGTTCAGCTCCACTGTGGTCACGGCTATCTGCTGCACGATTTTCTATCACCCTACGGAAATAAAAGAACCGATAAATGGGGCGGCAGCATTGAAAACAGATGCAGAATTGTATGTGAGATTATAAGAAAAATTAAAGAGAAAACAAGCCTTCCTGTGTGGATAAAGTTTTCTGCAACAGATAACCGCAAGGGCGGAATGACTATTGAGGAAAGTGTCAAAGCAGCTAAGCTTTTTGAAAAAAGCGGCTGTGACTGTATTGAGGTATCCTGCGGAACAGTTGAGGACGGAATGAACACTATGAGAAGCCGTCTTATGCCTATGGAGGCTGTTTTTAAGTATAAAGAGCCTTGTGCTTCCTTTCCTCCGTCATTAAGCAAAATTGCACTTTCAGGGGCAAAGCTTGTTAATCCTTTGATTAAACAGCCTTCTCCACTTGAGAATTTTAATGTTGACAGTGCTGAAAAAATCAAGTCAGCAGTATCAATTCCTATTATAGTTGTTGGCGGAATACACAGACTTGATGATATGGAAAGTGTTATAACAAATGGTAAGGCGGATTTTGTTTCAATGTGCAGACCGTTTATCTGTGAGCCTAATCTGGTGAAAAAGTTTATTGATGGTACACAGACAGAGGCGAAGTGTGTTATGTGTAACTACTGTGGTCTTGTGATTGAAAAGGAAAGCACAAAGTGCCTTATGGGCAAAATAAAAGATTAACGGAGAAAACGTATGAGTAAAATTCAGTTATATGTTGAAAATGTTTTACAGCCTAAGCTGCAGGGCGACGGCGGCTGGGTTGAATTTGTTTCTCTTGAGGGCAATGAGCTGACTTTGATTTTCAGGGGAGAATGCTCTAAATGCTTAATACTCCACCGCTGTACTGCGTGGGATA
>DBFOUY010000163.1:0-12808 GCA_048365975.1 Eubacterium sp. | reverse complement strand
AGGCAATAATATCAATATATCCTTATAAAATTATGCGTGCTATTGTTGAAAATAATGATTACTTTTATTTTTATATCGGAATGGAGGCAAAAATCCTGCCAAAAAGGAGTATTCCGAATGAAATGAAGCAGCAAATATTCAGTAATATTAAGAATAACAAAAACTATGTTTATATTAAATAACCTGATGCCATTATCGGCTGTGGAGGAATTTTAATGGATAATAATGAAATTCGTTATGACAATCAAAAAATTGTAGATGTTGAAATAAGTTCGGAAATCAGAAAGGCATTCCTTGATTATTCAATGAGTGTTATTGTTCAGCGTGCTTTGCCAGATGTACGTGACGGCTTAAAGCCTGTTCACAGAAGAATACTTTATGCAATGTATGACAATAATCTTTATCCGACAAATCCGTATCGTAAGTGTGCGACAACAGTCGGTGAAGTGCTGGGTCATTATCACCCACATGGTGATGCGTCTGTTTATGATGCGATGGTAAGACTTGCTCAGCCATTCTCAATGCGTCATCCATTGGTTGATGGTCACGGCAATTTCGGTTCAGTTGATGGTGACCCACCTGCGGCTTACCGTTATACCGAGTCAAGAATGAGCAAAATATCAATGAAAATGGTTGAGGATATTAAAAAGGATACTGTTGATTTTGCTCCCAACTTTGATGATAACGGCAAAGAGCCGACTGTTTTACCTGCAAGATTTCCTAATCTTCTTGTTAACGGCTCATCAGGTATTGCTGTTGGTATGGCAACAAATATTCCACCTCACAATATGCATGAGGTTGTTGAGGGTATGTGCTGCCTGATTGATAATCCTGATGCAAGCCTTGAGGATTTGATGGTACATATCAAGGGTCCTGATTTTCCTACAGCAGGCATTATTATGGGTAGTCGTGGTATTAAGGAAGCTTATGCAACAGGACGAGGTAAAATTTATGTTCGTGCTAAGGCTGAAATTATTGAAACACGTGGTGACAGATTTAAAATTGTTGTAAGTGAAATTCCTTATGGAGTTAACAAAGCAAGACTTATTACAAGAATTGCTGACCTTGTTAAGGAAAAAAGGCTTGAGGGCGTTGCTGATGTTCAGGATTACTCCGACCGCCGAGGAATGCACATTGAGGTTACTGTTAAACGTGATGCTAATGCTCAGGTTGTGCTTAATAATCTTTATAAAATGACAGATATGCAGGTTACATTCGGTGCAATACTTCTTGCACTTGATGATGGTGTGCCTAAGGTTTTAACTCTTAAAGAAATACTTGAAAAATATATTGCGTTCCAGAAGGATATTGTTAAAAGAAGAACAGAGTATGATTTAAGAAAAGCGCAGGAGCGTGCACATATTTTAGAGGGTCTTGCAAAGGCTATTGATATTGTAGATGAGGTAATCGCAACAATCCGTGCCTGCAAAGGCGGACAGGCTGAAGCAAAGCAGGCAATTATGGACAAGTTTGGTTTTGATGACCCGCAGGCAAGTGCTATCGTTGCTTATCGTCTTGGTCAGCTGGCAGGACTTGAAATTGAAAAGATTTTAAATGAGTTAAATGAACTTCACGAAAAAATCAAGGATTTCCTCGATATTCTTGCTAATGAGGTAAGAATTGCAGAAATTATTAAAGAAGAGTCAAGAGCAATTGCCGACAAATTCGGCGACGACAGAAGAACAGAAATTTCTGCATTCAGCGGTGATGTTGATGATGAGGATTTAATTCCTGTTGAGGACTGCATTTTAACTCTTACAGAAAAGGGCTATATGAAGCGTCAGACTGTTGACACCTATAAGGCTCAGAACAGAGGCGGACGTGGTATTTCAGGAATGAGCAGACGTGAGGAGGACGTTGCTAAAACAATGTTCAGTTGTTCTACCCACGATCAGATTTTGATATTTACAAACAAGGGCAAGGTATTCAAGCTTAAGGGATATGAAATTCCTGAGTCATCAAGAACAAGCAAGGGTATGAATGTTGTTAACATTCTTCCACTCGAAAATGGTGAGCAGGTAAGTGCAATGGTTAAGGTTCCTAAGGATGAGGACCGCACCTATCTCTGTATGATGACAAAGAATGGTATTATTAAAAGAACAGCCCTTGATCAGTATGACCATATCAGAAAAACAGGTATCATTGCAATTAACCTTGATGATGACGATGAGTTAAGCTGGGTTGAAATCACTGACGGTGAGCGAGAGCTTATTGTTGCAACACACGACGGAATGAGCATTTGCTTTAAAGAAAGTGATGCAAGACTTATCGGCAGAACAGCACGTGGTGTAAGAGCAATTCAGCTTAGTGAGGGCGACTATGTTGTCGGCTTTGCAGTTAAGCTTGAGGGCTTCACTCTTCTGACAGTTTCTGAAACAGGCTATGGCAGAAAGAGCGAATTTTCAGATTATCGTATTCAGTCAAGAGCAGGTAAGGGTCTTATTAACTATCGTACAGAGCAGTATGGCAAGGTTGCTATGATTGCACCTGTTTGTGATGATAACGATGTTATTATGATTTCTTCAGACGGTATTATAATAAGAACTAATGCAGACCAGATTTCCACCTTCCAGCGACCAAGCAAGGGTGTAAAAGTGATGAGAGTTAACGATGGTGAAAAGATAGCAACAATTTCAGTTGTTGATAAGCTTGAAGAAGCAGAGGAGGAGTTAAATTCTGATTCTGCTGAAGCAGAAAATAATACTGAAAGTGCAGAAGAATAAAAAATATTTGTAAACAAATCATTTATTTTGTAGCTTTTTGTTCAATGTTGTTATATAATTTCTAATATTGTGTATCAATTATGCACCTGACATATGTTGCGAATAAAAAAGAGGGGTTATGTAATGGAGAAGGAAACTTATAATATTGACGATATTCTCTCCGAGGTTAAAAAGAGAAAGCAGGAGAGAGAGGAATCAGCTCCGTCTTTTGAAATAAAAACGAAGAACAGTGAGCTTCCTGCCGAAAAACCGGAAAATGCTGAAGCTGCATCCGCAGAAGAAAACGAAAACGTCGAAGAGCAAAAGGAATTTGACAGTCTGTATGTTCGTAATGAAGACGGAATTGTTGACAGCGGTATTGAAGAGGAACAAAAAAGAATAAAAGACAATGTAATTTTCACTGAAGAAAAAGCTGTGGAAAAAAAGAAAGCAGTAAAAAAAGAAAACAAAGAAGCAGTGCTGGTTGAATCTGCTGCAAGGCAGCCTAAGGAAGAAAAAGGCAGCAACAGTGATGAATTTATTGATCTGCTTTCATTTGCTGAGAATAACGAGCTGAATACCGAAATAGTTAAAGGCGAGAAAGTAAAATTTTTCAAAACTAAAAAAGGTAAGATTATAAGAAATGTTATAATAACTCTGTTAGTTATTGTCTTAATTGCAGCAGCAGGCGCAGGTGTCTATGTCTATAAAACTCTCAATGCAGTGAGTGATGATGACAATAACGCAACAAAAACCGAACAGCGTTATACAGAAATGGACAAGCTGGTTGAAAATTTCCCTGATATTAATGAAACAGACGCAGATCACCTTTCATCACTTCAGGATATGATTAAAACATGGTATTATAACGGTGCACCTTGTTCATCAAGTCACGTATTGAATGTTCTTCTTGTCGGAGAGGATACAAGAGGAGATGAAATACTTGAAGAGGATACAAGAGCAGATGCCGCAATTATTGTAAGTGTTAATATTGACACAAAGGCTATTACGCTGACCTCAGTTCTCAGAGATACCTATGCTTACTGGGAGAATGTTCCAGGTGATGAAACTACGGGTGAGTTTGGCAAAATCAATGGTGCTATGGCAAAGGCAGGTATTCAGGGCTATATCAACTGTGTTGAAAAGATGTATAAGATTGATATTGATGATTATGTAATTGTTAACTTTGACAGCTTTGAGGGTATTATTGATGAACTCGGTGGTGTAACACTTGAACTCACATCTGCTGAAATTAATGAAATTAATAACCATCAGGAAAGATATGGTTATGTTACTATTGATAAAACCTTTGAAGGTAAAAGCGGAGAAATTAAATTAACAGGAGAGCAGGCACTTGCTTACTGCAGAATAAGAAAGCTTGATAGTGATAATATGAGAGCCGACAGACAGAAAACCTGTTTAATGAAAATTTTTGATGGAGTTCGTGATGGAACTTCTGTAACTCTGTTAAAGGTTGTTAATAAGCTTCTGCCATATGTTAAGACAGGATTCAGCACAAATGAGATTATTTCAATTGCGAAATATGCACTTTCTCAGGGCTGGCTCAGCTATGATGTTAAAATGACAAGTGTTCCGAATGCAAGAATTAATGAAGGAGCAGGCGGAGAATTCTATGGTGCATGGCACTGGAAGGCAGATTTCCCTCAGGATGCCAATTATATGCAGACACTGCTTTACGGTAAATCATCTGTTGTTCTTGCAGAAAGACGAGTTGATATTTTAAAATGTAATCTCTATGGATTTTATAATGAAAGCCTGGTTCCCTGCTACGCAGTTATAAATAATAACAGCTATGGCGAGGCAACAACCTATGAATCAACTACCGAAGAAGATACACAGACAACAAATTAAACATCATATAAAAAACACCAAAGTAATCAATGGTTACTTTGGTGTTTTTTTATACTTATTTCTTTTATTATTCCGAAAATTTCACGTAACAGGAATACGTGAAGAATAGTCAGCTTTGTTTTTGAGCTTTGCGGTGTTGCATTCAGCCCATATCGTCTGCAAATCATTGATGCTCTGATCTGATGATATTCGCTTGTAGCAATTGCAACATTTTTATCAAGACCGAGAGAATTAATCAGTTTCAGTGAAAAAGCAATGTTTTCGTCAGTGGTTGTAGATTTATCCTCTAATATCAATCTTGACTTATTAATGCCTTTCTCAAGCAGAAGTCTTTTCATACATTCTGCTTCGCTCATTGCCTCATCACTGCCCTGTCCGCCGCTGAGAATTGCAAGTGAATCCGGATTTTTATTTAGAAAATCATATGCAGCGTTAACTCTTTTTATCAGCGAAAGGCTTGGTTTATCCCATTTTACACGACAGCCCAGAACAATTATAACATCTTCATCTGCGTCTTTTGATTTGCCCTTAAAATAAATAATACTCATCAGAGTTAAAGTTATAATTAATCCAAGGACTGCTGCACTGAATAAAACAATCCATATTGCATTGCTTATTCTGCCATACACAAGACCGATTGCAGCAATATATATTCCGCCGAGAATACCTGCAATATTCCCGGCGTTGAATACATCCTCAAAAACTGTCAGCGAAAACGCTGCTATTATTAAAATTCCGATAATTAAAAGTGTAATTGTCATTATTTAGTCGGTACAATTCTATCCTTGCCGCCCATATACATACGCAGTGCCTCAGGAATAAGCACAGAGCCGTCTGCCTGAAGATTGTTTTCAAGAAAAGCAATAAGCATTCTCGGTGGAGCAACAACTGTATTGTTCAGGGTATGTGCAAGGTAATTTCCATCTTCACCCTTTACTCTGATTTTAAGTCTTCTTGCCTGTGCATCTGTGAGATTAGAGCAAGAGCCGACCTCAAAATATTTCTGCTGTCTTGGTGACCATGCTTCAACATCAATGCTCTTAACCTTAAGGTCAGCAAGGTCGCCTGAGCAGCATTCAAGTGTTCTTACAGGAATATCAAGTGAACGGAAAAGGTCAACAGTATTCTGCCAGAGTTTATCAAACCACATTTTTGATTCCTCAGGCTTACAAACAACTACCATTTCCTGCTTTTCAAACTGATGAATACGATAAACACCACGCTCCTCAATTCCGTGAGCACCCTTTTCTTTTCTGAAACAAGGTGAGTATGATGTAAGTGTTTTAGGAAGCTCATTTTCAGGGGTGATTGTGTCAATGAATTTACCAATCATTGAATGCTCTGATGTTCCGATAAGGTACAGATCCTCACCTTCAATTTTGTACATCATTGCATCCATTTCCTCAAAGCTCATAACACCTGTTACAACATTTGAACGAATCATAAATGGCGGAACAACATATGTGAAGCCTCTGTCAATCATAAAGTCACGTGCATAGCTGATAACTGCGCTGTGCAGTCTTGCAATGTCACCCATTAAATAGTAGAAACCGTTGCCTGCAACTCTGCCTGCAGCCTCAAGGTCGATACCGTCAAAGCGTTCCATAATGTCGGTGTGATATGGCACTTCAAAATCTGGAACAACAGGCTCACCATATTTCTGAACCTCAACATTTTCGCTGTCGTCCTTACCGATAGGTACAGAATCCTCAATGATGTTCGGGATTGACATCATTATCTGAGTAACTTTTTCGTTTAATTCCTTTTCTTTTGCACCAAGCTCTTCAAGCTCCTTTGCCTGAGCATTTACCTGCTCACGAATTGCCATTCCCTCTTCTTTCTTGCCCTGACTCATAAGTGCACCAATCTGCTTTGACAGCTTGTTTCTGTTTGCACGAAGCTCATCAGCTCTTGTCATCACAGCACGTCTTTCAGTGTCAAGCTCAATAACCTCATCAACGAGCGGAAGTTTCTTGTCCTGAAATTTCTTTTTTATATTTTCTTTTACTATTTCGGGATTTTCTCTTACAAATTTAATATCTAACATTTTTATTCTCCTAACTTATTTGCTATTTCCTTTAAATCGTCAACAGAATAGAACTCTATTTCAAGTGTGCCCTTTCCTCTGCCATTATAAACCTTTACTTTTCTGCCGAGTACCTCTGTCAGCGACAACTCAACCTCATCATAAAATGAATCACGGCGTCTTGATGATGAGCGTACTTTATTCATATTTTCCTTTGTTTTCGATAAACGCTCAACATCTCTTACGGTCAGATTATTCTTTACAATGTTCTGTGATATTTCGCATATCATTGCATCATTATCAAATGAAAGCAAAGCACGTGCGTGACCTGCTGAAATATCTCCATTTCTTGTCATATCACGTACTTCAGGGGGTAATTTAAGCAATCTGAGCGCATTTGCTATTGCAGGACGTGACTTTCCAACTGAAACAGCAACATCCTCCTGCGTAAATCCGCACCTATCTATGAGTGCCTGAAGTCCCTCTGCTTCTTCAATAGGGTTTAAGTCTTCACGCTGTAAATTTTCAATTATAGCGATTTCCATAGTCTCAATATCGCTTAATTCTTTAATTACAACTGGAACTTCCTTTAAACCTGCAATTCTTGACGCTCTCCAGCGTCTTTCACCTGCGACAAGCTGATATCCGCCTGTGGGTAAAGGTCTGACTAACAAGGGCTGCAGCACACCGTGCTGAATAATACTGTCAGCTAATTCCTGAAGTGCGCCCTCATCAAATGTTTTTCTCGGCTGGTCTTTGTTCGGAATAATCTCATTGATGGAAAGAGTATTTGTTGAAACCATATTGTCAACAGAGTTTTCCATCATAAGAGCACTTAAGCCCTTACCAAGACCTGATTGTTTTTTTGCCATATTGTACCTCTCATTGTTTTTTCAGAAATTCATCAGTGAATTTTTTATATGCAAAGCTTGGTTTAGAGTATTTTTCGTAATAAATTATAGGTTCACCAAAGCTTGGTGCCTCTGCCAGCTTGACACTTCTGGGTATTTTTGTTTTATAAGCTTTATTAGGGAAGTATTCATCCACTTCATCCATAACCTGCTGATTCAGTTTTAGTCTTGTATCAAACATAGTAAAGAGCACACCTTCAAGCTCTAAATGCTCGTTGTAATGCTGTTTTACTGTCCTTACAGTTCCTAAAAGCTGACTTAGACCCTCAAGAGCAAAGTATTCGCACTGTAATGGAACTATGAGGGTATCTGATGCAGTCAAAGCATTAAGACTTATTAATCCTAAGCTGGGAGGGCAGTCTATAATAATATAGTCATATTCCATAACAATGGGTGCTAAAGCCTTTTTTAAGGCTTTAAATCTGTTTTCATTTTCTGCAAGCTCTATTTCTGCACCTGCCAAATCCATATCAGCAGGGAGGACAGATAGATTTTTGTATTTTGTCTTTATTATGGCATCTTTAACTGATATATCATTTATAAGCACATCATAGGATGATGCTTCAATTTGTGACTTGTCAATGCCGACGCCGCTTGTAGAATTTCCCTGTGGGTCGCAGTCAACAAGCAGGGTATTCTTACCTTTATGACCTAAGCAGGCTGCAAAGCTGACGCAGGTTGTTGTTTTGCCGACGCCGCCTTTCTGATTGAATATTGATACTGTTTTTCCCATATAGCACCTCCATAGCAATAATTATACATCATATTATAATGGTGTTCAAGTGTTTCACGTGAAACACTTGAATTATTTTTCTAAAATTGTGGTTGGTACTTCTAAATACTCTATATATAGATGTTTCACGTGAAACACTAATGTTTATCATAAATATAATTAAAATAGTGTTTATATGTAAATATTTCAAATTAAACAAAGTTTATATGAAAATCTATATATAGTAGTAAGTTTCACGTGTAACACAAGTCAATTTATCTGTAAAAGCAGAAAAAACGAGCTTGCGCCCGTTTTTTCCACGTGATGAAAAGAGGAGAATATGTTAAAACGGTTTCCCGTTTTAAGCGGATTTAGTGCACTTCTGTGCATTCTTTGGTATTCTTACCATAAATTCGATATAATCTTCCGTTTCTGTTTTATTCGATTTTGCATCTATTCCTGAATCTTTCATTGCCTGTATAGCTTTATTAAAGGTATTTACAAATATTCTTACATCCTTAAAGACTCTGTTTGTATTGTGGCGTGGCTTTACTCTTGTATCAAGCATATCAGCTATGTAGGCTTCAGTCTGCTCAACATTAAGATGCTTTTCTGTGATAACCTTAAGGGTTGTCCAAATTTGCTTTTCGCTTTCAAGCTTCAGCAGGGCTCTTGCATGACGTTCTGTCAATCCTTCTTTTTCGATAAAATACCGCACATCAACAGGTAATCTGAGTAATCTTAGCTTATTTGACAGCGAGGATTGACTTTTTCCTAACTTTTTTGCTATTTGCTCCTGTGTTAATCCAAAATGACTCATTAATTGACTGATTGCCTGTGCTTCCTCAAAGAATGCAAGGTCACTGCGCTGAATGTTTTCAAGAATAGAGAAGACAGCGCTTGCTTCATAGTCACAGTCAATTATTACACACGGAACAGTTTGCAGATTAGCAAGTATTGATGCTCTGAGACGTCGCTCGCCTGCAACAATCTCAAAATAGTCACTGTTATTTATCTGCCTGCATATAAGAGGCTGCAGTACGCCATTTTCCTTTATTGAGTCTGCAAGAGAGAGCATGTCCTCACTTTTAAACTGCTTTCTCGGTTGATAGGGATTTGGCAGTATTTTTTCAGTAGGCACTTGAACAATCTGTTGCATCAGCTCATCTCCTTGTCTATACTATACCATATTGTTTCACAGAAAAAAAGGATTTCTCATAGTGAGAAATCCTTTGACTTCGACATATATCTATTGCTTTAAAGAGGTCTGGTGTCAATTTTTTTAGACTTTCGGGGATACTTTGTCGGTGTTTGCGATATTTTTTTGATGATAATAATTGATCTTTTGTCACCATTTGAAAGTGTAAATTCATCAAATTCAGCAACCTCACCGCCAAGAGTCCTGATTGCATTATCTGCCTGTTCAAGCTCCTCCTTGCCTGTTGAGCCTTTCATTGCGATAAACATTCCGCCAACCTTAACAAGAGGAAGGCAATATTCACAGAGTACATTAAGCTGAGCAACTGCACGGGCTGTTGCAAAGTCAAACTTTTCACGGAAAGCATTGTTTCTGCCAAGATCCTCAGCACGTGAATGCTCTGCTTCTGCAAGCAGGCCAGTGTTATGCAAAACATCCTTTATAAAAGCAAGCTTTTTTCTGATGCTGTCAACAAAAGTGACATTAATATCAGGATTAACAAAAAGCAGCGGCATACCCGGAAAGCCTGCACCGCTTCCGATATCAATTAATGACTGACCTTTATGTAAATCAACATATTTCAATACATAAAGACTGTCAGCAAAATGCTTTATGACAATTTCATCAGGTTCGGTTATAGCCGTTAAATTAACGTGCCTGTTCCATTTTACAAGGTAGTCTGCATACTGGTCAAATCTGTCTAAACAGTATTCATCAATATCAATACCAAGCTTGTCAATTTCACCCTTTAAAAGTTCATAGTCTATCATAAGCTCTCCAATATAATGTTGAGTGCAGCAATATCAGCAGGGTTAACACCGCTGATTCTGCTTGCCTGCCCAAGGTTTTCAGGTCTGATTTTGCTGAGTTTTTCTACAGCCTCAAGACGTAAGCCCTTCAGTTTGCTGTAGTCAATAGTTTCAGGAATTTTTTTGTTTTCTATTCTGCGCATTTCCTTAATCTGCTGTTCCTGCCGTTTTATATAACCCTCATATTTAACGGCAATTTCAACCTGTTCAAAAACCTCACGGGGAAGCTCTGGTCTTGTATCATCAAGCTCTGTTAAATCACTATACTTAATTTGGGGGCGTTTGATTAATTCAATCATTTTGCAGCCGCGCTGCAGCGGAGCAGTACCGCAATTAATAAGAATTTGCTGAAGTTTGTCAGTGAGGGGAATAGATTTTTCCTTTATTCTGTTTAATTCCTCGTTGACACACTTCTCCTTATATACAAATTTATCATATCTTGACTGAGAAATCAAGCCTATTTTGTAACCAATAGGAGTAAGGCGCACGTCTGCGTTGTCCTGACGGAGAACAAGACGATATTCACTTCGGCTCGTCATCATTCTGTATGGGTCTGTGCAGCCCTTTGTAACAAGGTCGTCAATCAGTGTTCCTATATATGACCCGCCTCTGTCTAAAACGAGTGGTTCTTTACCTTTTATTTTGAGTGCAGCATTTATTCCTGCAACTAATCCCTGTGCTGCTGCCTCCTCATAACCGCTTGAACCATTAAACTGACCTGCACCGTATAAGCCGTCAATATCGTTGAACTCAAGAGTTGCTTTGAGAGCAGTAGGGTCAACGCAATCATATTCAATTGCATATGCGGCTCTCATAACCTGTGCATTTTCAAGTCCGGGTATAGTGTGGATAAAAGCAAGCTGAACATCCTCAGGAAGGGAGGATGATAGTCCCTGCAAATACATTTCCTCAGTGTTGAGTCCGCAAGGTTCAATAAACAGCTGATGACGTTCCTTGTCTGCAAAGCGAACGATTTTATCCTCAAAAGAAGGACAGTATCTTGGTCCTTTGCCCTCAATTTTACCTGAGTACATCGGACTTCTGTGCAGATTATCAAGTATGATTTGCTTTGTTTTGTCATTTGTATATGTAATATGACAGCAGACCTTGTTTTTCGGTGCTTCCTCAGTATCAAAGCTGAAAGCAACAGTTTCTTCATCACCGTACTGAGCCTCTGTTTTTGAAAAATCAATAGACTGTCTGTTAACTCTTGAGGGAGTACCTGTTTTAAATCTCCTCAGAGGAATATTTAATTTTTTCAGTGCATCGGCAAGTGCGTTTGACGGAAACATTCCGTCAGGCCCGCTTTCATAGGAAATATCACCTATATAAATGCGTCCGCCAAGGAATGTGCCTGTTGCGATTACAACAGCTTTGCAGGTGAACAATGCCTCAAGCTTTGTCTTAACCTGCCATAAGCCGTCGTCGTTTTTTATTATATCAATAATTTCACCTTGTCTGATATCAAGATTTTCCTGCAATTCTAAGGTGTGTTTCATTCCTGCGGAGTATTCACGTCTGTCAATCTGTGCTCTGAGAGAGTGAACAGCAGGTCCTTTTCCGAGATTAAGCATTCTTGATTGAAGAGAGTACTTGTCGGCAGCTTTGCCCATTTCTCCTCCCAGTGCATCAATCTCTCTTACAAGATGACCCTTTGATGTTCCACCGATAGACGGATTGCAGGGCATATTGCCTACCCAGTCAAGATTTATAGTGAATACAGCGGTTTTGCAGCCAAGTCTTGCAGAGGCAAGACACGCCTCAATTCCTGCATGACCTGCACCGATAACTATTACATCATATTCTCCTGCAAAATATTCCATAGAATTTCCTTCATTTCAAAATTTATTTACCTACACAGAAGTTGGCAAAAATATTGTTTACAACCTCTTCGGTTGCTTTTTTTCCTGTTAATGTTAAAAGCTCATCAATTGCACTGTCAATCATAACATTGATTGCGTCGTAGGTTATACCCATTTCAGCACCGTCCCGAGCTTCAGTGATATAATTTAGTGCATTCTGCACACACAACTTTTGTCGTTTGTTGGCTAAAATAGGCTGAGCAGTGTCAACATTTCCAACACCTAACAGCTCCTTAACAGCTATTGAAAGTTCACCTGCACCATCATTGTTCTTTGCTGAAATGAAAACAATATGGCTGAAATTATTTTTTATTTTCTCTATTTCAATTTTCTGCTCAAGATCGGATTTGTTTATAACTGCAATACAAGGCTTGTTTTTACAGCTGTCAATGAGCATTTCATCCTCAGCACTCAGCTTTTCAGCACCATCAAAAACTGTAAGCACAAGTGAGGCAGTATCAATTTTTTCAATAGCCTTCTGAATACCGATTGATTCAACAATATCATCACTTTCGTGGATTCCTGCAGTATCGCTCAGATGAAGAATTATATTGCCGAGTCTTACGGAATTTTCAACAATATCTCGTGTTGTACCCTTTATATGTGTGACTATGCTTTTTTCCTTGCCTGAAAGCATATTCATAAGTGTTGATTTGCCTGCATTTGGTTTGCCGACGATTGCAGTTTCAACACCCTCTGTCATTGCAGAGCCCGTT
>DBFOUY010000162.1:0-3624 GCA_048365975.1 Eubacterium sp. | reverse complement strand
CCTTTTATTATTTTTCATTTTTATTTTTAATTAAATTCTTTAAGAAAATAAACCCGGCTTTTAAAGCAACCTTTAAAAGCAATCCTACATTTATGCTTGCAATAAGCTGAAAGCCGAATTCTGTTGACGGAGCAATGAAATCAGGCTGAATATAATCATCATAATTATCAACCTTCATTGTACTCAAAATCATACCCTTTGCAGGATAATAATATTTGCACAGAGTTCCGTATGACTGAGCAATATCTGCCGCATCTCCGCCGCCTACTATTATCATAACATAAAGTGAGTAAATATGTAAACCCCTAATTAAGGTTAAAATTGCAGAATTTGCAGTTTCAAGCAGATTTGACACTAAAGAACAGATACCGACAATACCTTCATCATCCCATAACTTTTTAATCGGATTAGATTTTTTCGGTGCATCCTTTTTTTCTTCAGTCGTTGTGACCGGCTTGTCTTTCTGTTCATCAGCAGTTTGCGAAACAGCTTGTTCAGCCTTTTTTTCATCAGGCTCAGGCGGTTCTTCCTTAGTTTTTTTCTCCGCTTTCTCAGCCTTTTCGGCTTTTCGTTTTTCAGAAACCTCCTGAGCCTTTTTCTGCGGAAACATTACAAAAGAAAGTATTTCCGACAGAACAATATCCTTTTCAAAAAACAGCACCTTAACCCTTGTGCTCCAGCCCTTATCATAGACAAGAGTTACTGTTGCAGAAACAGAGCATATTCCGATAATAATAAGTGCCAAAACAGCAACTATAATCAAAAACGTTGTCATTTCTCACCATCCTTTTGCTCAGGTGACTGAGTCTGTTTTAATATCTTATCATTATCATCACTGAATAGTGATGTCTGATTATCGTCATTTTTTTCAGAATCCTCAGGCAAATCAGGCAAATCCTCAAGACTGTTAAGAGAAAAGCATCGCAAAAATCTGTCAGTTGTACCATAAACAAGGGGTCTGCCGGGTAAATCAAGCCTTCCCTTTTCCTCAATCAAGCCCTTCTGAATAAGATTTGATACAGGACCGCTGCAGTCTACACCTCTTATCTGCTCAATAAAGGAACGTGTAACCGTTTTGTTGTAAGCAACAATTGCAAGCACCTCAAATGCCGCCTGACTGAGAGGGGTATTCTTTTTAATTTCGAGAAGTCCCCTGACCTCTTCGCTGTATTCCTCTCTTGTACACAGCTGATATTTGCCGTCAACACGAATTAAGCGGATACCGCTGTCACGTTCATCATAATCAGCCTCAAGATGCCCCAGCATTTTTATCACATTTTCAACATCAATATCAAGCACCTCAGCAAGCTTTGCAGGCTCCACAGGGTCACCTGCAGCAAATAGCATAGCCTCAAGCGATGCCAGAACATTATTACTGTTCAATATCATTTACCTCATTAACAATTTTAACTGTGGGGTTATGCATTTCACCCTCAATTGTAATTTTCTTTGTTTTTGCAAGCTCAAGCACTGCAAGGAAGGTTGCAACCATATCACTCTTTGTCTGAGCATCACTGAAAAGATTTAAAAACTTAATCTTTTTTCCGCTCCACAGCTTACGCATTATAGTATCTACCTTAGTGGCAACTGCAACGAACTTTTTTGCTACAATGACCTTAAAGCTGTCAAGAGGAGGCGGAAGCCTTCGTTTGCCTCTGCCTGCGGCACTTATGTATGCATTAAGCAGCTCCTCACCCTCGTGAAAGCGTTCATAATCATAGTTGACATAGCCCTCGCCTGCAGGACGGACAAAGCGGTTAAAGCCGTCTGTCTGGTGAGAAAGCTTTTCAGCCATCAGCTTGCAGTCACGATACTCAATAAGCTCACCTGTAAGCTCTTTTTTCAGAATTTCTGCTTCCTCGTGCTTAGGAAGTAATGAAACTGTTTTTATATAAATAAGCCTTGCCGCCATTTCAAGGAACTCACCTGCAACATCAAAATCCTGCTCCTGCATCTGACGGACATAGTCAACATACTGATTAACAAGCTCGACAATAGGAATGTCATTAATATTCAGTTTATGCTTTGAAATGAGGTGCAAAAGGAGATCCATAGGTCCTTCAAACACGTCAATTTTATAGCTTAGCTTTTCCATTTAAACTCCAAATATCAATTCAGGAATGAAAGAAATAATTTTGATCATAAAGCCTGATACGGCTGAAATAATGCTGCTGAATACACCGAGGAACAAAAGCACCATTAAGCCTATCATAATATATCTTTCATACTGCATAATCTTAAAATAGACTTTGTCAGGCAACACTGAGCCGAGCACCTTTGCACCATCAAGAGGAGGAATCGGCAGCATATTGAATACAGCAAGTGAAACATTAACCATTGCCGCAAAGTTGAAAAAATAAAGTACGGCATTCACTGCAACACTCTGAGGTAGAAATCTTAAAAGAGCATAATAGATAAATATGCACACAAAGCCCATAAGTAAATTTGAAACAGGACCTGCAAGAGCAATAAGAGCCATATCCTTTCTCGGATGTCTGAGCTTTGCAGGATTTACAGGAACAGGCTTTGCATAGCCTATACCAAATAAGAATATCATAATTGTACCTATCGGGTCAAGATGTGCAAAGGGATTTATTGTTAATCTTCCCTGTGCTCTTGCGGTTTTATCACCGCACTTATCTGCAATCAAACCGTGAGCAAGCTCGTGAATCGGCAGACAGCAGAATACAACAAAGGCTTTTGAAATGATTGATATAACCGCTTCAAAATACATGCCCGTTCTTAAGTAAGTCAAAAAAGAAAGCATATCAATTGTCCTTTCCCTTGGCAATAACCATCCGGTCATTACCATACATATCCTTTAATACTTCAACACTTTTAAAATTCCCAAGCACATTCAGAATACTTTCGCCCTGGTCATTGCCGATTTCAAGAAAAAGCATTCCGCAGTGATTAAGTCGCTGTGCCCATTTATCATTAATAATTCTGTAAAAGTCAAGTCCGTCATCACCGCCGTCGAGAGCCATAGAAGGCTCATACTGCACCTCACTCTGAAGTGATTTGATTTCATCACTTTTTATATAAGGCGGATTTGAAATAATAACATCTGCCTCAGGCAAATCAAAATCATTTGCAATATCACCGCATATGACTTTAGCATTATTTATTCCATCAGCATTTTTTAAAAGATAGAACATTGCATCTGCACTTTTTTCTATCATATATACTACAGCATTCGGACAAGCCTTTGCAATGCTGACACCTATTGCACCTGAGCCTGCACAGAGGTCATAAACCATACATTCACCAAGTGTTTTAATATGCTTTACAGCAAAGCCCACAAGCTCCTCTGTTTCAGGTCTTGGAATAAGAACACCCTTGCCTACAAAGAATTCACTTTCATAAAAATCCCATTTACCTATAACGTATTGCAGAGGCTCGCCGCTCTTAACACGCCATAACAAATCGGCAAAGCGTTTCATTATAATATCATCATTAATATGCTGCTCATACTGATTATTTTTAATACCTGCAAGATGACAGACAAGGCACAGTGATTTAAATTCCGCTTCATCAACACCATTACAGGACAAAAAATATGTACCGTAGTTATAAGCCTCTTTCAGTGTCATCTGATTTCATCATCCTCCGGATTATCGGTTA
>DBFOUY010000161.1:0-12246 GCA_048365975.1 Eubacterium sp. | reverse complement strand
AAGGAATGAAAAGGGTTATGTATTCATTCACCCATTCAATGACCCTGATGTTATTGCAGGTCAGGGCACAATCGGTCTTGAGATACTTGAGCAATTGCCTGATGTTGATGCGGTTGTAGTGCCTATCGGCGGCGGCGGACTGATTGCAGGCGTTGCATACACTATCAAGCAGATTAATCCTAACTGCAAGGTATATGGTGTACAGGCGGCAGGTGCCCCGTCAATGGAAAAGTCAATTTTTGACGGCGAGATTGAAACACTGCCTAAGGTACAGACTATTGCCGACGGTATTGCTGTTAAAACACCCGGCGACCTTACCTTTGAGCTGACACAGAAATATGTTGACGGCATTGTTACAGTAAGTGATGATGAAATTGCTCTTGCAATTTTAACCCTTATGGAACAGCAGAAGCTTATCAGCGAGGGTGCCGGAGCTGTGCCTGTGGCTGCTGTTATGAACGGCAAAATCCCTGATATTAAAGGCAAAAAGGTTTGCTGTCTTGTATCAGGCGGTAATATTGATGTTACTATTCTTTCACGTGTGATTGAGCGTGGTCTTAAAATGGGCGGCAGAACTGCAAATATTACAATTGCCCTTTCCGACAAGCCAGGTCAGTTATCAGGTGTAAGCCAGATAATTGCAGAGCAGGGTGCTAACGTAGTTTCAGTAAATTATGACAGCACTGACCTTGATATGAACATCACCGACTGCTATCTTCAGATAGGCGTTGAAACAAGAAATTATCACCATATTGTACAGATTAAGCAGGCATTAAAAGCAGCAGGCTTTGAGGTCTGTGACTGATAAATAAGCATTCAGAAAGGAAATACTATTATGGAATACGTAAGCACTAATAATGCACCTAACGCAATCGGACCTTATTCACAGGCTGTTAAAGCTAATGGTCTGCTTTTCACATCAGGTCAGATTGCAATTAATCCTGCAACAAATGAGGTTGAGGCAAAAACAATTGAGGAGCAGACAACACAGGTTTGTGAAAACCTCAAGGCAGTTGTTGAGGCTGCAGGCACAACAATGGATAAGGTTGTTAAAACTGTCTGCTTTTTAGCAGATATTAATGACTTTGCAAAATTCAATGAAATTTACGGCACTTATTTCACATCAAAGCCTGCACGCTCCTGCGTAGCTGTTAAGGATTTGCCTAAGGGCGTTCTTTGCGAAATCGAGCTGATTGCTGAATTATAAAACATTAATAGGTAAGCAAAGTAAAAGCCTCCCTGAGGACAGTAAGTCCACAAGGAGGCTTTAATTATTTTGGATTAACATTATAAATCATAAGGGTCTGGAAAAACTGAGTGCCGAGAAACGGCTTCTGATAAGCAACCTCAAAGCCCATTGACTCCATAAACTCAATAAGACGGCGTGAAAAGGTTTCATACACAACTGCAAAACCTTCATCTTTTGCCATTGACGTAATTTCCGAAACAATACTTTTCAGATCATCCTCTGCCCCTCCTGCTGTACCATACAGAGTAAGAACTTTAGCATCAATTGCAACAGGCACTATAATTCTTGTAATATGGTCAACATTTTTTCGCTGTACAATGATCCTTGATGCATTAGGATTGAGTTTCAGTTTAAAGGAATTTTTACCTGAAAACTTATATTCAAATTCTTTCTTATTTACAAGAGAAGCTATAATTTTAACATTAGGTGAAACATAAAGCTGACCCTTATCTGTCCAGTTAAACAAATGATAGCTTAAAAAATCATTTATAAAATCTGCCCTTTTTGACTTTGCAGGGCAATAGAACATAAAATGAGGATGTGACATAAGCTGCGGAGAAATAACAGCTTTCATCTCGTCAGCCCTGTTCTTATTCATTTTTTCAACCTTCATCCTGCCACCAACTTTATAACAAAATTTATTTATAAGCTGCTTTTCAGCTGTGCCTGCTTTTTAATACCCTTTTTAACAACAATCCACATAATAAGGCTCATTATTACGCAGGCATAATCGGCACTTGCCTGTGCCCATATAATACCATCAAGTCCTACAACAGCTTTTAGTATAAACAAAAGCGGAATATAAATCAAGCCCTGTCTTCCGATTGAAAGAATAAGACTCTGAAATCCCTTGCCCATTCCCTGAAATGCAAAGTTAAGAACAAACATTATACCGATAATCGGTCCCGGGCTCATAAGTGAAATAAGCATTTTAACACCAAGCTCAACGACCTGAGCGTCATCAATAAACATACTGATTACATTTTCCTTAAATACTACATAGAACAAAGTCATTACAGTACCAATAATTACATTGCACATCATACTGAAACGCAGGCACTTTTTCATTCTGTCATAATTTCTTGCACCATAGCAATAGCCTATCAGGGGCTGAACGCCCTGACCCAAGCCTATCTGAAGCATTACAACAAGCATATTTGCTTTCATTGCAACGCCCATTGCAGCAACGGCATTGTCCCCATAGGAAACAAGCACAATATTAACAATTATATTTGAAAGGCTCATCAAAAGGTTATTAAGGCTTGCCGGAAGACCAACGTTGATAACTCCCTTTGCAACACCATCCTTTACGGTATACCTTTTTGGAGTAATACTCAGAATGCTTTTGCCCTTTAAGAAATAAATCAAAAAGAAAACAACCGTACATATATTTCCTATTACAGTTGCAATTGCTGCACCTGCAACACCCAAACCAAGACCAAATTGCATTTTAAATCCAAAAAGCTTATCTCCGCCTGACAGAATAAAAATAGGGTCTAAAACAATATTTACAACCTGACCGATAATACTGCCGATCATTGATGTTTTTGCAGCACCCTCACCGCGAACAAGATTGCAGACGGTAATTGCTGTTACAACAAACGGAGAACCGATTGCCACCCATTTAAGATAATCAGCCGCAAAGCCGATTGTATTATCGCTTGCACCTACAAGATAGAGCAGCGGTTCTCTGAAAATCATATAAACAGCACCTAAAATTATACCTACAATTACAGAACTGTAAATACAGAAGCTGCTTATTTTTTTTACTCTGTCCTGCCTGCCTTCACCAAGCGAACGGCTGATAAATGCACAGCCGCCTACGCCGAAAAGATTACCAACGGCAATAAAAATTAAAAACAGCGGCATTGACACGCTTACGGCAGCAACCTGATTACTGTTGCCTGTCTGACCCACAAAAAATGTATCTGCAAGATTATACACAACATTAATAAGCATACCAAGCATACTCGGCACTGCCATAGTAGCTACTGCCTTGGGTACACTGTAGCTTTCAAAAACCTGTTTATTATCCTTCATAATTAAACTGTCACCTCAAATCAATCTAAATTAATTCGGAAATTTTCACAAAATCCTCAATACTCAGCTTTTCTGCCCTGACATTCTGCTCAATTCCAAGGCTTTCAAAAACAGCCATTACATCTGACTTTGAAATTCCCATTGTATTTGAAATACTGTTCAGAGCAGTTTTTCGCCTTTGTGAAAAGGCGCATCTTACTGTAGTAAAAAATTTCCTTTTATCTTTAATATCAAAAGGCTGTTGACTTCTTACTTTAAGTCTGATAACAACACTGTCAACCTTAGGACTCGGCATAAAGCTGTCACGTCCTACATCAAAAAGAATTTCGCTTTCAGCATAATAATTCACAGCAACGGTAACTGCACCAGCACCCCTTGTGCCTACTTCTGCGCAAAGCCTTTCACCCGCTTCCTTCTGCACCATAACAACAATTTCGTCAATTGGAAGCTCACTTTCAAGAAGCATCATAATTATAGGTGATGTTATATAATACGGAAGATTTGCACATACTTTGACTGAGTCGCAGTCACTGAATTTTTCGCAGATAAGCTGTTTTAAATCAATATCCATAACATCTGCATTAATAACCTCAAGATTATTACAGTCAGCCAATGTTTCGGCAAGCACCGGCAAAAGCCTTTTGTCAAGCTCAATACTTACCACCTTATCAGCAACACGGCAAAGCTCCTTGGTCAACACACCGAGACCGGGACCGATTTCAATAACACCTGTTTTACCGCCTGAGCACAGAGAATCCGCCATAGCAGGGCAGACATCGGGATTAATCAGAAAGTTCTGACCCAAAGCCTTTGAAAAGGTGAAGCCATGCCTTGATAATATTCTTTTTACAGTGTTGATATCATATAAATTCATAGTCATATACCTATTAATATATTCAAAAGAGCATTTTGCATTTGAATATTCTAACATATTCATAAATAGTTTACAACCATATTCTTGACATTTTATTTTAAAATGCTATAATACCTTAGCCGACTAAGATTAGTCGGCTAAATTAACCGTTGAGGATTTGAATTTATGGGATTTAAAAAGCATAATGTTCCTCCGCCTAAAGGAATGATAGGACCAAGAATAATGTGTCTGTCACGTCTTATGCGCCGGAAGTTTAATGAGGCTGCGGCTGAGCAGGGACTGTTTTCAGGTCAGCAGGACATCATTTTTCTTCTGGTTGAAAACGAAGGAATAACCTTAAGTAAGCTTGCCGAAAAGCTGGAGGTTTCGGCTGCAACCGCCAGTGTATCAGTAAAAAGGATGGAAAAGGCAGGCTTCATTGTGAAAAAGCAGGATAAAAACGACGCACGCATTACACGCCTTTATCCGACAGAAAAAGCTAAAAAAGCACCCGATAATATCAAAAAAAGAATGGATGAGCTTGAAGCTGAAATCAGCAAAAGCTTAACAAAAAATGAGTCAGAGCAGCTCAGTGATATGCTCGACCAAGCTATATGCAGCATACTCGAAAGGAGTGAGGATTGATGATAAAAAAACTTGCTGAATATATGAAGGGCTTGTGGGGGCTTGCAATAATAAGTGCCTCAGGTATGATAATTGAAGCCATATGCGAGCTTGCAATGCCGTCGCTTGCAAGCAGTATTTACCATATGGTTGACAATTCAGCAGACATAAATGCGACAGAAGCCAAGGTATTTCAATACGGAATATTTATGCTGCTGCTTGCAGTAGTCGGTCTTTGCGGAGGTCTGGCAACAATGAAAACCTCTGCTATAGCCAGCCAGAAATTTGCATTCAGGCTCAGGTCTGATATGTTCAGAAAAATCAGTCAGTTTTCATTTAAAAATATTGATGAATTTTCAACTGCATCACTTACAACAAGAATGACAAACGATGTAACAAATCTTCAGAATATTGTTATGATGTCACT
This sequence comes from Eubacterium sp., assembly GCA_048365975.1. Classification (GTDB taxonomy): domain Bacteria; phylum Bacillota; class Clostridia; order Oscillospirales; family Acutalibacteraceae; genus Eubacterium_R. The sequence goes on along the minus strand of DBFOUY010000161.1, from coordinate 7,053 downwards.
GCGTATTCTTGTAAGAGTGCCTGCACTGCTGATTGTATCAGCAATATTTGCAGCGAAAATAAATCTAGAAATGTCTGCTACACTTTTAATTCTTCTTCCTGTTTTCGCAGTCATTATAGCCGTTGTTTTAAAATTCGGCTTCCCTATGTTCCAGAAAATGCAGAAGCGTGTTGACAATGTTAACCGCGTTGTACAGGAAAACCTAATAGGAATAAGAGTTGTCAAGGCATTTGTTCGTGAAAATCACGAAAAGAAGAAATTTCGCAAGGTATCTGACGAGCTTGCTGAACAGGGCGCTAAGGCATCGGGAATTGTTGTAACCATTATGCCTGTTATGATGTTTCTGTTCAACGCTGTAATAGTTTTTGTATATTATAAAGGGAGCCTTGATGCCGTTAACGGAATTATGCAGGTTGAGCAGATATCTGTATTTGCATCATATATTTCACAGATATTAATGAATCTTATGATGGTGTCAATGATGCTGTTAATGGTTGCAAGAGGTAAAGCCTGCGGTGACCGTGTGGTTGAGGTGCTTGATACCGATATTGATATAACCAACCCTGAAAATGCATACATCCCCGACGAACACAATCAGAATGGTAATGTTGAATTTAAAAATGTATCCTTCAAATATTCAACAGATTCATCCGGCGACAATATACTTGACAATATTAATTTCAAGGTCAACGCAGGAGAAATCGTAGGTATTGTAGGCGGAACAGGCTGCGGAAAATCAAGTTTGGTAAATCTTATACCAAGATTATATGATGCAACAGAAGGTCAGGTTCTTATTAACGGTATTGACGTTAAAAATTATGACTTATCTGCTCTGCGTGATATGATTGGTGTTGTTCTGCAAAAAAACGTATTATTTACGGGAACAATCAAGGACAACATCCGCTGGGGAAATAAAAATGCAACCGATGAGGAAATCATTGCAGCCTGCAAAGCCGCACAGGCACACGAATTCATTATGGCTCAGCCGGACGGATATGACACAAATCTTGCTCAGGGCGGTTTAAATCTGTCAGGCGGACAAAAGCAAAGGCTTTGTATTGCAAGAGCTATGATTAAAAAACCTAAAATTCTTATTCTTGATGACTCAACAAGTGCTGTTGATACAGCAACCGAAGCAAAAATCAGAGAAAGCTTTTATACCGAACATTCAGGCACAACTGTATTTATAATTGCCCAGCGAATTTCATCTGTAATGGATGCGGATAAAATTCTTGTTGTTGATGACGGCGAAATAAAAGCAATCGGCACACATGACGAACTGCTGGGCAGCAGTGAAATATATCAGGAAATTTACACCACACAGCAGAAGGGGGTGCTTGAATAATGCCGCCAATGGGACCTCACGGTAATACCGATTTCAAAAAACCTAAAAACGCAAAAAAAACCTTTGGAAGAATACTGCAGTATATGGGCAAAAGCAAAATGCTCCTTTTAGTTGTATTTATTATGCTTATTCTGAGCACTGTCTGCTCTATCGGTGCATCATACTGCCTTAAGCCGATACTGGACGGCGTTGCAGAATCAATCAAAAACGCAACCTTTGAAACAGAGGGAAAGCGTATTCTGATTACTAATCTTGCACAGCTTACGGCTCTTTATATCGGTGCGGCGATTTTCTCATTTATTCAGAGCAAGGTAATGGTTAAAATTGCTTATTCAACAACAAATCTTATAAGAAAGGATTTGTTTAACCATATGCAGACTCTGCCGCTCAGCTATTTTGATTCACGCACTCACGGCGAAATAATGAGCAGCTTCACAAACGATGTAGACAATATTCAGATGATGCTTGAGCAGTCAATGGTTCAGCTTGTAAGCTCTGCCTTCACCTTTGTAGGTATTGTGGCAGTAATGATTTCACTCAGCCCTGCCATGTTCGGCATTGCACTGATTTTCCTTATAATAATGCTGCTTACCGTTACAAAAATAGGAAAGCAGTCAAGAAAGTATTTCAGACTGCAGCAGGAAAACCTTGGTATTATGAATGGTAATATTGAGGAAAATATTGAGGGACTTAAGGTTATCAAGGTATTCAATCACGAGGAAAAGTCTAATACGGACTTTGGTAAAACCAACGAAGAATTCCGCAAGGCTGCCACAAGTGCAAACTTTTTCTCAGGAATTATGGGACCCTGCTCCACAGGAATTAACAATGCAAGCTATGCATCGGTTGCTCTTGTGGGCGGTATCCTTGCATTGACCGGCAAGCTGAGTATTGGCACATTCTTCACCTTCCTCAGCTATTCAAAGCAGTTTACCCAGCCTATTAATCAGATTGCAAATCAGATGAACACCGTATTCTCCGCTCTTGCAGGTGCTGAAAGAGTATTTAAAATTATGGATACGGAAAAAGAAATTGACAACGGCACAGTAACACTGTCAGAAGAAAAAACTTCTGACGAAAAAAAATGGTTCTGGATTAACGGCGATAAAAAGATACCTGTTGAAGGAAAGGTCGTATTTGAAAATGTTGATTTCAGCTATGTGCCTGAAAAACAGGTGCTCACTGACATCAATCTTTATGCTGATCCCGGACAGAAAATTGCGTTTGTCGGCTCAACAGGTGCAGGAAAAACAACAATAACAAATCTGATTAACCGCTTTTATGATATTCAGGACGGAACTATCACATATGACGGCATAGACATCAAGTGCATCAAAAAGGATGATTTGAGAAGAAGCCTTGCGATAGTTTTGCAGGATACACATATGTTCACAGGAACAGTTATGGACAATATCCGTTACGGCAGACTTGATGCCACAGACGAGGAATGCATTGCTGCCGCAAAGCTGGCATCTGCACACTCATTCATAAGACGACTGCCTGACGGATACAACACCGTTATAACCGGTGACGGAGGTAATTTATCACAGGGTCAGCGACAGCTCCTTGCTATTGCACGAGCTGCAGTTGCAGACCCGCCTGTAATGATTCTTGACGAGGCAACAAGCTCAATTGACACAAGAACAGAGCTTCACATAGAGCATGGTATGGACAGACTGATGATAGGAAGAACTGTTTTTGTAATCGCCCACAGACTTTCAACAGTAAGAAATTCAAACGCAATTATGGTGCTTGAAAACGGCGAAATCATTGAACGCGGAAGCCACGAGGATCTGCTTGAAATAAAGGGCAGATATTACGAACTTTGCACAGGAAAGGCAAAGCTGAGCTGATAATACAAAGCTCAGAAGAAAAATTCGGCATATTATGATATCTTTTTTCTGTTGACCACAATCTGTAGTGTGTTATAAATTTATTGTAAAATATCAATAAAAAGGACTTTACAAACTTGAGCATAAGTGATATAATTTAGCTGTCTTTAAATGTTAAATACTAAAATTATATTTTGAGGTGTTATTATGAAAAAGTTTTTATCAGTAATGCTTGCTGCAGTAATGGCTGTTTCTGCTTTTGCAGTATCAGTTATTCCGGCAATGGCGGCTCCAAGTCCGACAGCTACAACAGCTACACAGAAGGGTCCTACAACAACAGTTAACGGTGCTACAAACACCACTGATGTTAACTATACACCTGACGAAAACGATTCAAATAAAATTACTTTTGAATACACAGGTGAAGGCACTGTTGAGGGCTGGACAAACAACCTTACAGAACTTGGCTATGTTGAGGGAACTGACTTCACAGCAGTGGAAAATTCTGACGGCACTTACACTATTACATTTATGAATAGTGATGCAAAGAAGGATTTCGACAATGGTAAGGTAATTGTAGATGTTAAGGTTAAGTTTGACACAGCAACTACAGCCGGTCCTACAAAGAAGAATGACTCTTCAAAGTCACCGGGAACCGGTATTGCTACAACAGTAATTGCCGGCAGTATTGCTGTTGCAGGTGCAGGTATTGCAGTTCTTTCAGCTACTAAGAAAAGAGACGCTGAATAATCAATAATTAAAATAAAGCCTGTTTGCCTTTTATGGTAAACAGGTCTTTTTAGTGTATCAGGTGATTTTATGAAATCAGACGAAAATATTAACAAAAATGAACACGTCAATGATAAATCATATCAGGAATATTATGATGAATACTATAATGAAGATAAGAAAAAGAAAAATGTCAGACTTATTATAATATTCTTAGTAGTATTCGCCCTGATTTTCTGCGGTGTTTATTTCGGAATTCAGATTTATAACAAGCACATTAACGAGCCCCCGACCAGCACAACTGTTCCGACAACAGTAAGTGAGGTTGAGCAAAAGGTTAAAAATCCGATTGACTTTGCATCACTTCAGGCAGCAAACAGCGAGATTTATGCCTATATTAAAATTGACGATACAAATGTTGATTACCCTATTGTGCAAAGTGCAACCGATGATGAATTTTATCTCAGGCACACCGCGGAGGACAAAAGCTGGTCAGCAAGCGGTGCGGTTTATACCGAATCTGTCAACACAAAAACCTTTAATGACAGAGTAACCGTTATTTACGGTCATAACGGTTACGGTGATACATTTTTCACAACCCTACATAGATTTGAAAAAGAGGATTTTTTCAATAACCACCCTTATTTCTATATTTATACACCCCAAAAAAAGCTGACATATCAGATAATTTCAGCCTTTAAATATGATGACCGCCATATTATGAATTCCTTTAACTTTGCTGACACAGTTGAGTTTCTGGAGTTTGAACAATACCTTTTAAATCCGTCCTCTGCTTTAAAGAATGTAAGAACAGAGCTTGATAAGGAGCTTGACGAAGACAGCAAAATAGTCGTTCTTTCAACCTGTATAACAAATCAGAAAAGCAGCAGGTACCTTGTATGTGGAGTATTAGTAAAAGATGAACAAACCTATTGATCCGAATTTAAATGATGATTTAGAGCTTGACATTTTAAATAATACAGATGACTTTCTGCAGATTGACAATGGTACTACTGAGTCAGACAGCAACAAAGAAAATCTGACGCTGACATTTCAGGATGAACAGCAGCATTCACACAGGCATCATTCGTCAGGAAGTCACAATAATTCAAAGCACCGTCATTCACACAATAAGAAAAAGAAAAAAAAGCTGCCGACTGCAGCAAAAATAGCTATTGCTTTTCTGGTATTGTTGCTTATCGCTGTTATTGGCATTGTCGGCACATTCATCTTCCTTGAACAAAAGGGTAAAAACAGCTTTACAAATGTTACTACCCAGACAAATTATGAGGAAGTAATTGAGCACGAGGGGCACAAATATGTCTATAACAAGGACGTTGTTGCCATTGCTTTTATCGGCGTTGATAAAAGAGAACTCGGCGCAGGTGACACCATCGGCACAGCAGGACAGGCTGACGCCGACATTGTATTGACAGTTAATACAAAAACAGGCAGAGCAAAGGCTATATCTGTTCCCCGTGATACAATGGTCGATGTTGATTTATACAGTGAGAACAATATTTTCCTCAGAAATGAAACATTGCAGCTTTGCTTAAGCTTTGCCTATGGTGATGGTAAGGCATCGTCTGCACAAAATGTTACAACATCAATTTCACGTATTCTTTATAACGTGCCGATTAACAAGTACTTTGTTCTTGACCTTGACGGCATTGCACCGATTAATGATGCAATCGGCGGTGTTACTGTTGAGTCACTTTATGATTTTGAAAATCTGGGTATTAAGGTAGGCGACAAGGTTCACCTTACAGGTGATCTGACAGAAAGCTATGTAAGACAAAGAGATATGCTTACTATTGATGCATCTCTTAACAGAACAGCACGTCAGACACAGTATATCAAGGCATTTGCAAACCAGCTTCTTCCGGCTGTGCTTAATGATTTCAGTATTGTAAGCAGGCTTTATAATACTGCTGCCGATTACAGCACAACGAATATGGATTTGTCAAATGTCACCTATCTTGCATCACTGCTTGTTTCAAAGGGTATCAGAGATTTTGAAACCGAAACACTGCAGGGCGAAATGAAAGAAAGTGAAAGAACAGACTATGCAGATTATGTTTACGCTGAGTTCTATCCTGATGAAGAGCTGACGCTCGAAACTGTTCTTGACACCTTCTACACTCAGGTTGATTAATATTTATTTATAGGAGAATAAACTATGGAAATGGAAACAAAAAAAATGCTTTCCTCCTATGCTGCAAAAATCAGAATGGGAATTATTGAAAGCACCTATGGCGCTAAAGCAGGTCATCCGGGCGGAAGCCTTTCATCAGCAGATGTTTTTGCGTACCTTTATTTTAATGAAATGAAGATTGATGCAAAAAATCCTAAGGATGAAAACCGTGACAGATTTGTTCTGTCAAAGGGTCACTGTGCTCCCGGACTTTACAGTGCACTGGCACACAAGGGCTTTTTCCCTGTTGAGGATTTGCCGACATTAAGACATATTGATTCATATCTTCAGGGTCATCCTAATATGAACACTGTGCCCGGTATTGATATGTCAACAGGCTCACTCGGTCAGGGTATCAGCACTGCCGTGGGTATGGCTAAGGGTGCTAAATACATAGGCAAAAACGACATCAACATTTACACACTCCTTGGTGACGGCGAAATTGAAGAGGGTCAGGTATGGGAAGCTCTTATGTTTGCAAACCAGTATAAGCTTGACAACCTTTGTGTAATTATTGACTGCAACGGACTTCAGATTGACGGCACAACCGACGAGGTTATGACTGCTGAACCGATTGATAAAAAGTTAGAGGCATTCGGCTTTGACGTTATTACAGTAAACGGTAATGATTTTGACGAGCTTGAAAAAGCATTTGACGCATTCCATAAATCAGAAAAACCATTTGCAATTATTATGAAAACAGTTAAGGGCAAGGGCGTTTCATATATGGAAAATGAGTGCGGCTGGCACGGCAAAGCACCTAACGAGGAAGAATACAACATCGCTATGGCTGAGCTTAGAGCTGAGCTTGCAAAGATTGAGGAGGCGTAAAAATGGCTGATATTAAAAAGATTGCTACCCGTGACAGCTACGGCAATGCCCTTAAGGAGCTGGCACAGGAGGGTGCTGATAAATTAGTTGTTCTTGACGCTGACCTTTCAGCAGCAACAAAA
>DBFOUY010000160.1:0-5915 GCA_048365975.1 Eubacterium sp. | reverse complement strand
GAGCTCTTCTTCAATGCAGTCACCTCCGTCTATGTCGGGAATTAACTCGCCCTGCATGGATGCACCGAAATATATAGCAAGGAATCGTTTAATATCTTCCTTTTTCATTCGCTTAACTTCAAAGCCCTGTTCTGCAATTGCCTTTTCAACCTTATTGATCTGACTGAAGATCTGCTCATCCTTTTCCTTTTTGAAACGGACAGAAAACATAAACTGCCTTGCTGTTGACATCTCAATCTGAATATTATCAAGGTAATCAATGTCCTTAGATAAACAATCCTTAACACTCGGATTTGCTTCTTCATTTCTTCTGTCAACCATAAAGGTTTTGTTATCATCAAATCTTTCGCAGGAATCAAGACAAGTGATTTCGATATTCGGATATGCTGATAATACTTGCATCAAGTGCCATATCTTTGTCTGTATATTTTCATTCGATAATACGGATATATTTGTCGGACTTATCTGAAAATATACAAGCTCGCCGTACTTGGTTTTAAGTCCTCGTTTTGTAAATGTTTCAATCCCGATAAACTCCTGAACTGTATTCTTATTCTTTTGCTTTCTTCTGAATTTGAACATTTGCCGACACCTCCTTTTTCTGCTTGTTTATGGGTTTACTTTTCAAGCCCCATTCAAAATATTGCTGTGTAGAAATAAAATACCTGACTGCATATTTAATGAAATCAAGTATTGTAGTTTCGTCACTGCGGATGCTCAAAAATGCAAAGGCAGCAGTAAGCACCGCAGGAATTAATATTCTTGTGGTGGCCAGCACCATTGCAGAAAAAAGAGCACCGACTACGATTATGGCAAAGTCTTTCAGACTCCAGAGCCATAGAGTAGCAGACGCCCTCATATTCTGCGGATAAATATATTGTTTGTTCATTTTCTCTCCTTTTGGGTATAAAAATAACACCTACCATAATTGATAGGTGTTAAAGTAATTTATACTTATTATTTAACTGCATCCTTAAGAGCAGAACCCGCCTTGAAAGCCGGAGCTTTTGATGCAGGAATCTCAATAGTTTCCTTTGTTTTTGGGTTAATGCCTGTGCGAGCTGCACGATCTTTAACTGAAAAAGTACCGAAGCCTACAATTGCAACCTTGTCACCTTCAACGAGAGCCTCTGTTATTGCTTCTGTAACAGCACTGATTGCTGATTCTGCATCCTTTTTTGAAAGATTGGCCTTTTCAGCAACTACTGAAATAAGTTCTGATTTTGTCATAGTATTAAATCTCCTTTGGTTTATATTTCTTCCACATATTAACATAATACAGCTTAATATGCAAGTTACATACCGCCAAGAGTCAGTTCTTCACTCTCATTACAACTTATAACAAATTCATCAACTGAGCAATTATTTTGCTTTTGACAAGCAGTTTCCATAAGGTTTAATATCATTTCCTTTTCTGATGTTGTTGCGTTATAATCCACTGCATATTCCTTATCTCTTTTAACAACATAATAGGACATAGAGATTTCACCTGATTCTGAATTGTAATCTGCATACAGATTAACAAATTCATCACCGCTGTCATCAATATCAGTACCTAAAACCTTATTCGGTTCAAAATATGTTCCGAGATATGCATTGACTGATACACCATCATCATTGATTACGAGTTCTTCCTCAATATCAACATCTTTTTCTGTAAGTTCTCTCATATTTGCACCTACTTTGCAACGCTCTTAACAAGATTTACAGCAGTTGAAGTCATATGAACTGCACTCATCATATTAAATTTAACACTTGTATCAAGACCGAAGCGTTCTGCAATTCTCGGCACTTCCGATGCAGCCATCATAATTCCTATTGCGAGGAGCATATTGTCTGTCCAGGTCAGAAGTCCTAAAAACAGCAGTGTTGTCTGTAAGAAAGCAGTTAAACAAAGTGCGATTATCTGTTTCATCCACTGCGTAAATCCATCACCATATCCTCTTGGAATTGAGAACATATACAGACTGCCGACTGCAATCTGTATAAGCAGTATTCCGCCTCTTTTTATGTTATCAAAGAATATTTTAACTACACAATATCCAAGAGCTATGATTGCAACAAGTTCAAAAAGTCCTGCCTGAACTATTGCACCATCTTTGAAAAATGCTAACTGTAATGTTTTGAGCGCAACCTCGCCAAGCGTTGTTCCTTGCTGTGATGAAAATATCCTTGTTAAATCTTTTGATAGAGTATTCTGCAAAGTAACGCAAAATTTGTATAATTCTATGGGTGTTACAGTAAACAGCGATACTGCCATAAAACCTTTAATCCAGTTTATCGCAGTTCCATGAATACTTGCCCTACCATTCTGATATTCAATAGCAAGGTCAAATGCGGACACCACAAGACCTACAACAAATAAAGTCCATCCGAAAAGAGAGAACAATTTTACTACTGCATTCACCCAATCAAGAGTAAATATTTCAACACCGAGTCCACTTATCATAGTAAAGAATTCTGCAATCCCGTCATATATAACAGTGAATATCCATTGTATAATTCTGTTCAGTATTCCGTCAATCAGTTTATCCGAAATACTTCCAAAGGCGTTTCCTATTGCATCACCGAGCCCTGATACAATATCGCCTAACCAATCAAAAATTCCAACCACCTCCGAAAAGAATAACCGCCGAGAATACACCCGGCGGTTACCCTGAAATTAGATTGTCTGGCATCAGCGAAGCAAGCTGTTATAAATACTCCGCTTTTAACATTAAGTTTTAAGTTCGTTTTTCCATGAATCAAGTAATAGTTTAACTGCTGCTTTGAATCCGAGATAAAATGCACGCTCGCATTCGTATCCGTTTTGAATGTTCAGTTCGGAACAATATTCATCAAATTTCTTCTCTTGTTCGGAATCCATTTTATAAATCAGTTCTTTCCTTAATTCTCTTTCTTTTGTATTAGATTTTTCTATTTCAGTATAATCGTTAAGACTGCTGATAAAGTCCTCATTCCAAAACAGTTTTTCTATTAATGACATAAACCAAGCCCCCTTTCAAACATCATTATATTTAAACTTGTTTGAAAGTCCAGCTTTTATGGGAACTTTTTTACATTCCTACAATACCCCAGATATACAGCGGTGCTGTAAGGGTGAAAATAAGGCAGGCAAAAAGGATTGCAGGAGCTGTAAATTCAAACTGTCCATGTTTCTTGTAATCAAAATATGCTGTACCGACCTTAACAAAGAACAGTATCGCAAGAACCATATCAACAACAGGAAATACAACATTGTTTACAACAGTTTTAATCTGTGATTTTGCTGTGTTCCATGTGCCCTCAATCGCACTTGCCACATCCCCGGCAGCAAACACCGTTGTTGCTGAAAATGCAATAAATAAAACAAGAGCAGCGGCAAATATTAACCACTGCTTTCTGCTGAATTTAATTAAATTTTTCGTCAATGATTTTACCTCCATATACTTTTAATATTTCTTTGCACTGATAATCATCGATATAGTGAATAGGTCTTTTGAGTGCCATTGCCTTTCGTATTTCATCACTCATTCCATCGCTGATTGTATTACCGAATACCCATAAATGCCCGGAATCAAGTATCTGTCCGAGTCCGATTGATATGCCGAGTTCTCTCTGAATCTTATCTTTGTCATCAAGTATCAGTGCATAAAAATGCGGCATGATAGGAATCATACCGCATCTGTGATAAACGAACTTTGCATAGGCAATTGCATTGTTAATATTCTCCTTTTCATTCCCCGAAAGAGGACTGCAGATATACGCTTTTTCCATCATTCTTCATCCTCATCTTTCTTAAATTTAATTCTGAGAATCACTGCTGATACTGCACCGCCAATTGCAATAAAGCCGAGTCCGATCCAGAAGCCATAGTTTCTGTCATCCCCGGTTTTAGGAGTTGGTGGCTTAGGCACATTAAACTTAACAGTCTGACCTTCGTCATCAATGTCAGCGTGTACTGCTATTTCTACATCATCACGATAAAGCGTTTCAAACACAACAAGCTCGGTTGTTTCTTTGATTGCACTTGCATCAAAGGTAAATGAAACAGTTACCTTACCATTGCTCTTTTCGGGTGTAAATGTCACCTCACTTGTAACCGGCTTGCCGTCAATTTCAAATGGCTTTCCTGTTGCCTTATCCATAAGAGTGCCGATAATCTTATATTCTTTTCCGACTGTGAGATTTCTGTACGCAACAACATCATCAATAGTGATTTCGTCTTTTGCGGTAATCTCTTTTTCACCGCCGATATTTGCAGTAGTCTTGATTTCGGATACTTTGACTTTTACTGTCTGTCCCTCATCATCAATATCGGAGTGAACAACAAGTTCCTGTCCGTCTTTATATAGACTCTCAAAGACTACAATATCCGTATCAGCTTTGATATATCTGCTGTCAAATGAGAATGATACATCTACTGTTCCGTTCGGCTCGGTTGGAATAAAGGCTGTTTCAGATGTGATTTTTTTACCATCAATGAGCAACGGCTCGCTTGTGGTTTTATCCATAAGAATACCTTTAAGAACATATTCCTTGTTTGCAATTAAGCTCTTGTATTCAACAGTATCAGTTAGAGTGAATACCTCAGTTGCGCAGATTTCCTTTTCTCCGTCAATAGCTGCGGTTGTCCTGATTTCAGGTACTTTAACAGTAATGGTCTGACCTTCATCCTCAATATCTGCGTGTACTGCAAGTTCCTTTCCGTCTTTGTATATTGACTCAAAAACTACAATGTCGGTATCTGCTGTTATATATTCCGTAGGAATGGTAAATTCAACTGTGGCAGTTCCGCTCGGCTCTGTCGGTATAAAGGTTGTTTCAGCGGTTATTGTTTCGTCATTAACAAAAAATTCTTTTCCTGTAACCTTATCCATTAAAACACCTTTAAGGATATATTCCTTATTCGGAATAAGATGCTTATACTCAACTGTATCAACAAGGGTAAATGTATCTGTTGCGAAAACTTCCTTTTCTTCATTAACAGTTGCAGTAGTCTTGAGTTCAGGTATTCTGTCATTTACAACAGTTATTTCAATAATCTGTTTATTAGAATTGATTGTGATATGATGGTATTCTTCATTCGGAAGATAATTCTCAGCAGGCTTAAGCTCTTTGATTACATAATCACCGAATGGAATATTGTTAAAAATAAAAATGCCGTTCTCGTCTGATTCAGCAGTGAGAATGGCATTGTCTTTTGTGTATTCAGTTGTGTCTGACTTGAACAAACCGAATAAAGCACCTTTGATTGCTTTCTCGGTTTCACGGTCAATCTTCATCCCTTTAACTGTGCCATAAATCAATTTGTTTTCAATAGGCTCGCCATTATTCAAAGTGATATTGATAGTTTCAACACTCTGTCCCTGATATTCTGTTGTAAATTCATACTTTGTATCGGAAAGGATATAATGGTAGTCTGTTGCGATTTCTTTTGCGTAGAACTTGTAACCTATCGGTAAATCACAATTGAATGTGAGCTTGCCGTTTTCATCACAGTTACCACAAGTGATTAATGCGTCTTTCGGAATAACTGCTCCGTCTGCTACCTTAATTCTTTCATCTGCATAAATACCGAACTGAACTGATAAGATTTCATTGTTATTGCCGATACCGAATGTTTCATTCTGTTCCATTATCTTATCAAGTGAAACAGATACTCTTTGTCTTTCGTTAAATACAGATAATGCAGTTGATGTTACAGTTACATTCTGTCCGGCATAAGTTAATTCAACATTGTACTGTTCACCTGAATTTACAAAGCCGTTTGGTGCAGTTTTCTCAATTACAGTATATTTACCGAGATAGAGCGGATTGGATTTAGCAATTCCATTTTTGCCTGTTGTGATTTCATCGACCTTTTCGCCCTGATAATATCTTGTTGTTCCGTCAAGAGTAGTTATATCCTCGGCTGCATAGATTTCAAATACTGC
>DBFOUY010000159.1:0-3449 GCA_048365975.1 Eubacterium sp. | reverse complement strand
ATAACCCTTTTCATCCTTAAGTTCGAGTGCCTTGTTATATGCATCGTCATATACACCCTTTACCATACAAACCTCAGCACCATATTTTTTGGTAGCCTCAACCTTGCTGATAGGTGCACCGTCAGGCAGACAGATTAATGATTTAATGCCGTTTTTAGTTGCTGCAAGTGCAACACCCTGTGCGTGGTTACCTGCTGAGCAGGCAATAACACCCTTTGCCTTTTCCTCTTCACTTAACTGGCTTATTTTGAAATATGAGCCGCGTATTTTGAATGAGCCTGTTATCTGCAGGTTTTCTGTCTTTAAGTAGATATCTGCATCAGGGCAAAGGTTTTTGGCTAAAATCATATCTGTTTTTCTGACAACCTCGCCTAACACTCTTTTTGCAGAATAAACTTTGTCAAGTGTTAACATTGTATCTCCTCCGGATTACCAAGTAAATTTGCAATCAGCATAGCTGATTTCGCCGTCGCTGTCGGCATAAATAGTTAATAGCTGATTTTGACTATTAATATAATAGAACTGATATTGCACGCTGTCAATACCATTTTCGCCTGTTCCGATTTGTTTTGCGTCAGAGCTGTGTAAAGTCAGCTTATCATTATATATATCACTGATGCTGTCAGCAAGCTTTTTTGCATTGTCTGCTGCAAGCTTTTCCGTTTTGTCATTGCGTTCATTTGCATAGACAGCACTTGCCTCACGGCTGTATTTATAAATAAATTTGCCGTATTCAAGCTCACCGCTTATATCAGCATCTGCCTTGTTTCCTAAGGTACCGATTACAGCCTCCTTAAGCTTTTCGCCCTTTTGATTGTCGCTTTTCGGCTGGGCAGTTGTTTTTTCAATTATCTTTTCTGTGGTCTTTTCGGTTGCAGCAGCAGAGGTCGGTTCAGACGTGCTTTCGCCATCTTCTGATGATTTTGTGCAGGCAGCAAATGATATGCAGATTATAGCTGTTAATAATAAAGCTGTTATTTTTTTCATAATGAAACCTCTATTCTTTTATCTATTGTCATTGAGTCAGGTGTCACAATGCAGTCAACCGCAATAATTTCAACACCGCTTTCATATGCTCTTTTCAGTTCCTTTGCAAATTCAGGGTCGTTTTCGTTATTCGGCATAAAGCATTTACAGCCCTTCATCTGAACAACAAAAATAACTGCTGATCTGTATCCGTTTTGCTTGGCTTTTATCAGTTCGCCAAGGTGCTTTCTGCCTCTTTCAGTTGGTGCATCAGGGAATTTTGCAGTGCCGTCGATTTCAAGCGTAACACCCTTGACCTCAAGAAACATTTTTTCATCTTCGTTTTCTAAGTAGAAATCAAGTCGTGAGTCACCATATTTTGTTTCAGGCTTGATGAAAGTCGGATTTTTAAGCAGTCCACCTGCCTTTAACCATTCAAATACTACCTTGTTCGGTGTTTGTGAATCCATATTTACAAGCGTTTTTCCTTTGTAAACAGCTATTAAATCATATTGAGTTTTACGTAGCGGATTACTGCTTTTTTCAAGAAAAACCTCGGCATTAGGTACTAAAATCTCTTTGCACCTGCCTGTGTTTTTTACATGGACAGTGTGTTCTTCACCGTCAATTTCGACCTGTGCGATAAATCTGTTTGGGCGATTTAAAAATCTGCCCTTTTTTATATTATCATAATTCATATTTAATAGATTAAGTCAAATTGCTCAGGCTGTCAAGAACAAATTATCTGTACACTTAAAAATACTTGGAATTGTGCATTGAACAGTATACAGATTAAGCGTAGAATAATAAAAAAGCAGGAGGAAAAACAATGAGCAACAGTAATTCAGTTAAATCAAAAAATAAAATAACAGTTAAATCAATATGCTTTACTGCGGTAATGGCGGCATTGATTTTTGTGTTTACATTTACATTTAAAATTCCGCTGGGCAATGGCTACACACACCTCGGCGATGCGGTGATATTTTTGTCAATACCTATTCTCGGCTCAAAAAAATCCTGCCTTGCAGCAGGTATCGGTGCAGCACTTGCTGATTTAATAGGCGGTTATTCTGCATGGGTTTTACCGTCATTTTTCATCAAGCTTATTATGGTGTTAATATGCGGATTTTTTGCTGAAAAGCTTCTGACAAATAAATTTGCAGGCTATATTGTCGGTGCCGTTATCGGCGGTGCATTTCAGATTGCGGCATACACAATTATCAAGATATTTCTTTTTGATAAGGCTTATGCATTTTCAAGCCTGCCTACACTGGCAATACAGACAGCAGTGGGAATAACTGCAGCACTGATATTTATTGCAATGTTCAATAAAACAAATGTTACTGCCAGACTAAGAAAAATGGCAGAGTAAAGGAGATAAAGCTATGAAAAAAATTGATGCACATACACATATAGGTAACTTCGGCGGTTGGGCAGGAGTTTCATTTACAAAGGAAAAGCTGATTGAACAGATGAATGAATTTGAGGTTGAAAAAACCTTTCTTTGTCCTTCCTGTTTTCAGAATAATGACGATGTTGTTGATGCTTTTCAGACCTATCCTGACAGAGTTGTGCCCTTCGTATGGGTTAACCCTGCACTTGACGATGTTGAAAAAAAGCTTGATAAATATATAAATCAGGAGGGCTTCAAGGGCATAAAAATGCAGCCACTGTTTGACAGCTTTGTTGCCGATGACCCTGTTGTATATCCTGTTATGGATTTTGCAAGGGAATATGACATTCCTGTTTTTATTCACTGCGGTCATCCGCCGTTTTCACTGCCGTGGAGCATTGCACTCCTTGCCGAGCAGTATCCTGATGTTAAGGTAACTATGATACATATGGGGCATGGTCATGGAGTTTATATTGACGCATCGCTCAAAATGGCAAGGCGCTTTGATAATCTTTACCTTGAAATGAGTGGTATGCCCATGGGCAGTAAAATCAAGGAGGCATACGAAACTGTCGGCAGTGACAGAATTATGTTTGGTATTGATTCACCATTTCATCATCCGTCAGTTGAAATTCAGAAGGTTGCCACAAGCGGACTTGACGAAAAGGCACAGCAGGATGTTTTTTATAACAATGCAAAAAAGCTGTTGAAATTATAATTTATATTTGATATAGCAAACCGCTGACAGCATTAGCAGTCAGCGGTTTATGTTAATCCCAGAGCTTATTATAAATTGTCAGCAAATCTTCCTTGCCGATTTCTTTTATTGTATTTGATGGTGAGCCTGATGCCATTGCATCATCAGCCATTTTATCCATAGCATTGATAAATTCGTTTTTGTCAATGCCGTACTTTTCAAGTGTCGGTATTTCACATATTTCACAGAGCTGGGCACAGGCATCAATGAATTTTTTTGCTGCTGTAATATCATCCTCTTTTTCACTTGCTGCACCGATTGCTCTTGCCATATCAGCAAATCTGTTGTATGCACCGTCATATACATATTTAAAGCATTCGGTCATCAGCATTG
>DBFOUY010000158.1:0-8323 GCA_048365975.1 Eubacterium sp. | reverse complement strand
ACCTTTAAGCTTTTCCATAAATTTTACCTCTCAGATATGTATTAAACTGGACATTATCCAGTTCATCATTCCAATAATAGCACAACAACTTTTCTAATTCAATATCTTAAAATAAATATTTTATCATTTTTTTAAATAGTTGCATTAATTAAAAAATCTATGTATAATATAGTTAATACACTAATTTAAAAGGAGAATACCTATGACATATACATATACACCTAAGGGTGTTTGTTCAAGACAGATAACAATTGATATTAATGACGATGAAATTATTGAAGGCATCAGCTTTTTAGGCGGCTGTCACGGCAATCTTCAGGGAATTGCGGCACTTGCAAAGGGCAGAAGCATTGATGATGTTATCGCTACACTCAGAGGCATTGATTGTCGCGGCAGAGGTACATCCTGCCCTGACCAGCTTGCAAATGCTCTTGAGCAGATTAAAGCAGAATTATAATTAAGGGGTTTAAATATGTTTAGACTTGAAAGCAAAATTTTACAGCGTGAGTTCAAGGTGCACGAAGGCAATCTTTATGCATCACAAATAAGAAACACTCTGTCTAAAAAGGACTTTATTCCCGACGGCAACAGTGTTGAGTTTTTGTTCCATTTTACAGACGGAAGTGAATTTACCTCAAAGGGCTTAACTGTTACTGAACAGAAGCAGGAAAACGGCAGGCTGTCATTCACCTTTGCCGAGTGCAGCGGCGTTACAGTAACAATGAGTTTCTGGGCAGGCGAGGACGGCAATACGCTCAGAAAGCAGATAAGTTTTGTTCAGAGCGATACAAAGGTTATTGATTACATTCTGCTTGAGCATATAGGAATAACAAATTCAAAAACACATTTCTGTGTTCCTATGGATGTTGAGGGGACAGAGCTTGGTGCTTTTGCTTCCTCTCTCGGTCAGCCGTTTTATATAGACAGTCTTTTCTTTGGCTGTGAGTTCCCTGCAACTCTGAATACAATTCTTTACGGAATAGGTCAGGTTAAGTATTATCTCGGTAAGAATGTTGAAGGTGTTTTTCAATGCCCTGTTACTGTTGTGGGCGGTGCAAGAGATAATACTATGATTGATGTTCAGAAGGCATTTTTTGATTACATCGACGATATTGCAGTGCCTGCCGAGTTCAGACTTCAGTATAACAGCTGGTATGACCATATGCTGAATATAGATGCTGACAATATTGAAAAATCATTTTATGAAATTGAAAGCAAGCTTTCTTCAAACGGCGTTCCGCCTATTGATGCATATGTTATTGATGACGGCTGGAATGATTATAAGGCTGCCTTCTGGAGCTTTAATAAAAAATTCCCTAACAAGCTTGCTGATGCAACAAATATGACTAAAAAGCTAAGCTCTTCCTTTGGCTTGTGGCTCGGACCGAGAGGCGGTTATAACAGGCAGAATAAATTTGCCAAAAAGATTGAAAAGGGCGGCTTTGGTTCGTATAACGCACAGTCATTTGACATATGCGTGGCAGATAAAACCTATCAGGAAAATGTTGAAAACTTCCTTGTGGATACTACTAAGGAATTTGATATAAGCTACTGGAAGCTTGACGGCTTCTCCTACAGACCCTGTACAAATTCAAAGCACCACCATATGGTCGGCGGCGAAAATGATATGTATTATTATTCGGAATTATGGCAGGGCTGGATTGATATCTTCAAAAGCATAAGGAATGCCCGTGCTGAGCAGGGCAAGGATCTCTGGATTAATATGACCTGCTATGTTCATCCGTCACCATGGTGGCTTCAGTATGTCAACAGTATATGGCTTCAGAATAGCAGTGATATAGGTTTTTCAGATAATCTTGAGCACCAGTCACAGCTTGATCGTGAGCTTACCTATCGTGACGGAAGATATTATAACTCTCTCTGCACAAGAGCATGGCAGATACCAAATAGATATATTTATAATCACGAGCCGATTTATGGTACAGAGGCTAAGGTTAATTATACTGATGAGGAGTTTGAAAAATATCTGTTTTTCAATGCCTGCAGAGGTCAGGCACTTAATGAGCTGCATCTCAGCTATACTATGATGAATAAAACAAAGTGGCGCATACTTTCCAAGGTTATTCAGTGGCAGAAGAGCAATTTTGATATTTTGAGAAATGCTATGATGCTGGGCGGTAATCCTGAGGAAAATAATGTTTATGGCTATTTCAGTTGGAATGAGAACGGCGACGGCATTATTGCCCTTAGAAATCCAACTGATGAAAAAGCACCGCTGACACTTACACTCAACAGGCTTATGGGCTGCCCTGAAAGCTTAAAGAATGTTAACCGCTTTAATGTTTACAATGAGGGTGCAGGTGAGAATTTTGACAGCTATTCATATGGTGATAAAATTGACCTGACTCTTAAGCCCTTTGAGGTTAAGGTTCTGCAGTTCGGCAAAAACGACAGAAGATATGATTACCTTGAGGCAACTGATGAGCTTACAGTTTCCTTTAAATATAACAGCAATGATGAAAATTGTTCAATATGTGAAAATGGCGATGTTAAAATTGCTGTTGAGGATGGGTATGTCAAAATTAAGTGTGACTCAGCAAGTCTTAAGTCAAGCTGCAAGGTAACAGGTGCTGAGCATAAAATAATCGTTGTAAGAGAAAAAAATAAAATGGTTAAGCTTTATATTAACAATACTCTTGACGGCTCTGTTTATGATGCTGATGCCAAGGGTGAGATCGATACAAAGCTTGAAAGCGATGCATTAGAATTCAGCGCTGTAAACAAGGCGGCCTCCTATGAGGATATTGTTGCACTGAAAAGAGTGCTGACTAAAGCCGTTAAAAGGAGGAAATAAATAATTATGAACTGCAAAAAATGCGGCAGTGATGCACTTATAAAAAAGGACGACTGGTATGAATGTGCTCACTGCGGAGCAACTATGTTTGATACGGATGTAAATATCAATGATGTAAAAAGTCCTACCAAAGAGGTTGAAAGAATAGAGCAGTCTGAGGAGGGCAGGGAAATAAGCTATAAAACCTATAATCCGAATGAGACTGAGAAGGAGAAAGAGAAGGAGCCGAAAAGCAAACTTCGTGAGGCTGTCGAGTTCTTAATCCCAATTGTTGTTGCTGTTATAATTGCAATTGTTTTGAAATCAGTTGTTTTTGCAAATGCAGTAGTTCCCACAGGTTCAATGCTTAACACTATCCACGAGGGCGACAGAATTATTGCCAGCAGAATCGCTTACATCAAAGAAGATCCTCAAAGATACGATGTTATTATATTTAAGTATCCTGACGACGAAACTCAGATATATGTTAAGCGTGTCATAGGTCTTCCGGGTGAAACCGTTGAGGTAATTAACGGTGTTGTGTATGTTACAAAAACCAATGGTGAAACTGTTCAGCTCGATGACAGCTTTGTTACAAACTGCACACCTCAGGGCGATTATGGTCCCTTTGAGGTTCCTGCCGACAGCTATTTTATGATGGGCGATAACAGAAATTCAAGCTGGGATTCACGATTCTGGAATAATAAATTTGTTAATAAGGAAAAGATTTTAGGCAAGGTTAAATTCAAGTATTACCCAAGCTTTGGTAAGATTGAGTAATACTGACGAGGGGTAAAATATGAGCCAGACTAATTATATTCCCAAGAAGGAACGCTGGGCGTTCAGTATCGGTGCAATGGGTCAGGGTATGATTTATGCAATGATGTCAAGCTATATCAGTGACTATTATCTTAATGTACTGCAGCTTGCACCGATGTTTGTGCTGCTTCTTATGCTTTTTGCAAGAGTGTGGGATGCTATCAATGATCCGCTTATGGGTATGATTGTTGACAGGCATACCACAAAGAGAGGCAAAATGAAGCCTTACATAATTTATGCGTCAATTCCTATCGGCATTTTAACAGTGCTGATGTATTTCAGCCCTGACCTTAATAAAGGTGCACTGATGGTTTATGCTGCCGTTATTTATGTTTTGTGGGGTATGATTTATACAATGGCTGATGTACCCTTCTGGAGTCTTCCTAATGTTATGACAGCAGATGCTGAGGAGAGAAGCTCAACAATATCCTTCGGAAGAACATTAAACGGTGTCGGCTCAGCTGTGCCTGAGGTGCTGTTTCTCGTTATAGGTCTTGTTCTTCCGAATATTCTCGGTGCATCTGACGGACTTGAATATAATAAAACAAAGTACCTTATTATGGCAATATTTACTGTTGTTATCGGCTTATTGCTTTATGCAAGGTCATATTTCCATATTAAGGAAAGGGTGGTTATTCCTGATGCCAAGCCTGTAAAGGGTGAGCCTTCAAGGCTTTCCCGTATTTTCAAATGCAAGCCCCTTATGCTTGTTATTTTAATGGGCGTTCTTTCAAGCGGAAGATATATGGTGCAGGCTGCTGCCGTTCACGTTGCACGTTATGCTTTTTATATCGGTGCGCCCCTTGAGGGTATGACAGATGCCGAGAGGGTTGCGGCAATTGAAGCAAGTGTTTCATCTGTTAAAACAATTTTTCAGGCTTGTGCAATTGTGGGAATGTTCGGTGCAATGCTCGTTATGCCTGCCCTTATGAAACGCTTTGACTATAAAAAGATTGTTATTGTAACCTGTATTGCAGGCTTTGTTGCAAGCATATTCACTACACTTATCGGTTGGTTTACAATGAATTTATATATCTGTATACCATTTATTCTTATTTCATGTATTCCGCTTGGTGTTCTTAATGTTATCAGCTATGCAATGATAGGTGACTGTCTTGATTATATGGAGCTGAAAACAGGCTTCAGGGACAATGCGCTCGGCTCAGCCTGTCAGGGCTTTGTTAACAAGCTGGGTAATGCCTTTGCAACATCAGGTATTGTATTAATGTATATGTTCATCGGTCTTGAGCCTGAAAAGATGTTAAGCTCAGACGTTATTATGGCGGCAACAGATTTGGCAATGAATCAGCGTTTTGCAATGTTCTCATTAGTTTCAATTGTTCCCGGTGTTAGTCTGCTGCTTTGTGCAATTCCGATGTTTTTCTACAAAATCAGCGGCAAGGAAAAGGAAAGAATCGAAACTGAGCTTGCCGCTCAGCGTAAGGCGAGAGGTATTGAGATAGGTGAATAAAAAATTAATTGCAGCAGGTGCGGTGTGTATCGGTGCTATTGCAGGCACTGCACTGCACGGCTATATGGATATTATGGGCAGGGAAAGCAAATTCAAATCAATTATCGGTTACCTTGCCACAAGAAATGAGAATGAAGGTCCCAACGAGTTTCTTGAATTTAATATATCAAAGCACGAATGGATAAATAAACAGAATAATGAAAAAATTATTATAAAATCACACAGAAACAGAAATTTAACAGGCTATCTTACTTATCCTGAAAAGGAAAGCAGGGTGTTTGTTGTTTTTGCCCATGGTCACCATACTGACCATAATGGTGACCCTGCAAACTTTCTGCAGTATTATGTTGAGAAGGGCTATAATTTTCTTGCAATGGACCATGTTTCCTGTGGTGAGAGTGAGGGATGTTTTACAGGCTTTGACTATTTTGAGCATAAGGACTGCCTGCTGTGGATTGATTATCTTAAAGAACGCTTTGGTGATGATATAAAAATTATTCTGCATGGTGTGTCAATGGGCGGAGCTACTGTATGCAAAATGGTAAGTAAAGTGCCTGAGCAGGTTAAGCTTGCTGTTGCCGACTGCCCTTATACCAGTGCAACTGAGGAGTTTTCAGAGGTTATTAAGGGTGCAGGAATTAAAAATCCCAAACCCCTTGTTAAAATTTTTAATACTGCAAATAAGGTTATAGCAGGCTATGACCTTGATGATACTGAGGTCAGGGGCTCTGTGCTTCAGGCAAGAGTTCCTATGCTCTTCATTCATGGTGATAATGACAACCTTGTCCCTGTGAAAATGGGCAAAGAATTGTTTGAGCTTTGCTCAAAGCCTAAGGAATTGTTTATTGTCAGCGGTGCAGGGCATGCTGACTCAATCCGTGTTGCTGAGCAGAGCTACCACGAAAAGCTTGATGAATTTATTGATAAATATTTAGGAGTGTAATTTATGCCGTTTATTGAGGTTAAAACAAATCAGACAATAGCAGATAAAGTTTCTTTAAAATCAGCTCTCGGCGAGGCAATCACAGCAATCCCAGGCAAGAGTGAGGCTTGGCTTATGGTTGAGCTTGAAGATAAAAAGGATATGTATTTCAAGGGCAGTGACGAGCCATGTGCAATGTTTGAAATTGCAGTTTTCGGAAAGGCAAGCGATGACGCATATGATGATTTGACAAACAGAATCTGCGACATAAGCGAAAAAATGCTTAATGTTTCTGCTGACAGAACATATGTTAAATACAGCGAAATAGAGCATTGGGGCTTTAACAGATTTAATTTCTGATGTATTAAAGAGGTTTTATGTCTATATTCAAAACAGAGTATACAATCAATGTTCAGATTATAATAACAAAAACACCGAGTTAATGCTGCCAAAGAAACTTTGATTTATATTTTAAAATATGCGAATAGTTGATTTAAGCTAAAAATAAAAAATGCAGACGACGAAGCGTCTGCATTTTTTATTTATTATTATTTAATTGCATTTACAAATCTTTTGGTAATATCCATAGGTCTTGTAATAGATGTTCCCACGACAGCACAGTGGACTCCTGTGTCAATTGCTTTTTTCAGCTCATCAGGCACCCATATTCCGCCTTCGGCAATAATAGGTCTGTCAAGCTCATTAACATATCTTTCCATAAGTTCAAAGTTTGGAAGCGGTGCTCCCTTTGTGTAAGGTGTGTAGCCTGACATTGTTGTGCCGATTAAATCAAAACCAAGCTCCTGAGCCCTTTTTCCTTCCTCAAAACAGCTTGTGTCAGCCATAAACAACTGGTTCGGATATTTAGCTCTCACCTCAGTGAAAAATTCCTCAAGAGTTACACCGTCAGGGTGCAGTCTGTCAGTTGCGTCAAGTGCAATTATTTCACAGCCGATTTCAACAAGTGCGTCAACCTCTTTCATTGTAGGGGTAATATAGACATCACTGTCATCATAAACCTGCTTGATAATGCCGATAACGGGCAAATCAACCTTTTCCTTTATTGCCTTAATGTCAACAACAGTGTTTGCTCTGATACCAACAGCACCGCCAAGGTATGCAGCCCAAGCCATTTTTGACATTATGTAGCTGTCATAAAGCGGCTCTGTTTCAAGTGCCTGACAGGATACGATTAATCCGCCTTTAATTTTTTCTAAAATTTCTTTATTATTCATTTTAATCACCATATTGATTATATCATTTTTTTGTGTTACAATCAAGAGTGAGGTGATAATTATGAATAATTTAGACAAATTTCGTGGCGTGTTTTGCGCTTTAAATGCAATTTATGATGAGAATGATAATATAGATACAGCTAAAATTAAAGAGCTTGTAAATATATATAAGTCAAAGGGAGTTAAGGGTGCTTATGCCTGTGGCTCAACAGGTGAAGGATTTTTGCTTTCAATGGAGGAAAGAAAGCAGGTTGCCGAGACTGTTGTTGAAGCAGCAGGTGATGATTTTACAGTAATTGTTCATATCGGCTGTGCATCAACAAAGGATAGTATTGAGCTTGCAAAGCACAGTGAAAAAATCGGAGCAGATGCAATCAGTGCAGTGCCGAGTGTTTACTATCATTTGCCTGAGGAAAGTGTAAAGCTTCACTGGAATTCAATAATTGACTCAACAGATGTTCCGTTTATTATTTATAATATTCCGCAGCTTACGGGCTTTAATCTTTCACCTGAGCTTCTTGGTGAAATGAGCAAAAATCCTAAGGTTATCGGTGTTAAAAACTCTGCAGAGCCTGTCTATCTTATGGAGAGATACAGACAGACAGCAGGTGACAATTTTATTATTTTCAACGGCAGTGATGAGCAGTTTGTAGGCGGAAGATTAATGGGTGCCGATGCCGGTATCGGCGGCACATACGGCTGTATGCCTGAGCTTTTTGTTGAGCTTGACAGACTTGTTAATGAGAATAAGATTGATGAGGCTAAGGCTCTTCAGTTTAAAATTAATGATTGTATTTTTGCACTGCTCTCCTGCAAGTCACTTTATGGTGCAGCTAAAAGGGTAATGAGTATGCGATTTGGTATTGAGTGCGGAGATCCGAGAAGTCCGTTCCTCCCTGTTACTGACGACGAGGCAAGACCGATTGCAGAAAAAATCAATAAGTATGTAGCAGAGCTTAATTTGTAATATAATCTATTCCGACCCTTTAAGGGTCGGTCAGCCTGTCGAAAAAGGCACAGCATAAAGCTGTGCTTTTTGTTATAGATATGGTATAATGATATTGGGTGAAGAAAGTGATAGT
>DBFOUY010000157.1:0-4185 GCA_048365975.1 Eubacterium sp. | reverse complement strand
CCATTGCAGCTTCAAAAGTTTCCAACGGATCGTTACCGGTTTTTTCTCTAACGATGTCGAATGCTCCGTAAACGATTTTCTGAGCGACACCCTTTTTTCCATCAAGCATAATGTTGTTGATTAAACGTGTAACAAGCTTTGAGTTATACATTGGATCAGGTAAAACATCACGCTTAGCGATTTGGCCTCTTCTTGGCATCTTCGCTTCCCTCCTTCATAAATTTTAATGAGTTCATAGGTACTCGGTTTCCCGTGGAGTCAACAAAAGGTCATATACGCTTTATATATAGGTATATAAACTATTGTCATCCATAAGAAATAAAGTCAGGCTTACTTCTTAGCAGCCTTTGGTCTCTTTGCACCGTACTTAGAACGGCTCTGCATTCTTCCGTTAACACCCTGAGTATCGAGTGTACCACGGATGATGTGGTAACGTACACCAGGTAAATCCTTAACACGTCCGCCACGAATCATAACTACAGAGTGCTCCTGAAGGTTATGACCTACGCCAGGGATGTAAGCAGAAACTTCAATACCATTTGTAAGACGAACTCTGGCAATCTTACGAAGAGCTGAGTTAGGCTTTTTAGGTGTTGCTGTCTTAACTGCAGTACAAACGCCACGCTTCTGAGGAGAATTGTTATCAGTAACAATATTTCTCTTAGTGTTAAGTCCCTTTAAAAGTGCAGGTGTCTTTGACTTCTTCTCAACAGTCTTACGACCTGTTCTTACGAGTTGGTTAAAGGTAGGCAATAGTTTATCTCCTTTCAAAATTATTTTATACGCAGTGTGCGTATAAATCATACAGCTAATCCCAAAATTAACTGCATCATTTAAACGCACACCTTGGGGCAAGCAGACTGCTCACCCCAAAATGTTGTGTTTTTCTACAAAATACGGATTATTTCTTTGTATATTTTAACCAAAGTCATATCCACACGGTTAAATATTATAGCTTATTGCATTGTATTTGTCAAGAGTTCTTGTAATTGTTCCAGATTTAAAGTTTCGCCTTCGCCTGAAAAATAGCTTGGAACAACATCAACATCTCTGAAAACGTCCATACCTGTACCTGCAGGAACAAGCTTACCGATAATAACATTTTCTTTAAGACCGATAAGCGGATCGCTCTTACCCTTGATAGCAGCATCAGTAAGAACACGGGTTGTTTCCTGGAAGGATGCAGCTGAAAGGAATGAATCAGTAGCAAGTGAAGCCTTTGTAATACCCATAAGAATAGGAATATAGGTAGCCTTTTCAAGACCTGTTTCACCTGCGGCAATTCTTCTGTCAATAGCCTCATTTGCCTCATCAACCTGAGCAACGTCAACCATTGTGCCTGCAACAAGGTCTGTGCTTCCTGCTTCATCAACAGTACACTTCTTAAGCATCTGACGAACGATAACCTCAATGTGCTTATCGTTGATGTCAACACCCTGTGTACGATACGCAAACTGAACTTCCTTAATCAGGTAGTTATAAACAGCCTCTTCACCGAGGATTGCAAGAACATCGTGCGGATTAACTGCACCAAGAGTAAGCTCTGTACCCTTTTCAATATGTGCACCTTCAACAATGTTTTCACAAAGTCTTGCACCATAAGGAATAAGATACTTTCTTTCCTCAGCAGTTTCATTATCATATACAACAACGTGACGGCTCTTTTTGATTTCCTCAAAACGAACATCACCGGCAATCTCACTGAGGATTGCAAGCTGCTTCGGCTTTCTTGCCTCAAACAGCTCCTCAACTCTTGGAAGACCCTGTGTAATATCAGCACCACCTGCAACACCACCTGTATGGAAGGTTCTCATTGTAAGCTGAGTACCAGGCTCACCGATTGACTGAGCAGCAATAATACCAACTGCCTCACCAACCTGAACAGGCTCGTTGAAGGCAAGGTTTGCACCATAGCACTTACGGCAAACACCATGACGTGATTTACAAGTGATAAGTGAACGGATTTTAACTGATTCGATACCTGCGTCAACAATACGCTGTGCATCCTCAGCAGTCATCATTCTGTCAGGCTCCATAAGAAACTCGCCTGTGTTAGGATCAATAACAGGGTCAACAACAAATCGACCTGTAAGTCTTTCCTCAAGAGGCTCAAGAACACGATTACCATCCATAATTCTTGAAACTACGATACCATCATGGCATCCGCAGTCATCATCACGGATAATAACATCCTGTGATACATCAACAAGACGACGAGTAAGGTAACCTGAGTCAGCAGTACGAAGCGCTGTATCGGCAAGACCCTTTCTCGCACCACGTGAAGAAATGAAGTATTCAAGAATATTAAGACCCTCACGATAGTTAGCACGGATAGGAACCTCGATTGTCTTACCTGCTGTATTTGCGATAAGACCTCTCATACCTGCAAGCTGACGAAGCTGTGAGGTACTACCACGGGCACCTGAGTCTACCATCATATGAATAGGATTATGAGCACCATCAAAGTTAGATGTAAGCTCGTTTGATACCTTATTTGTACAATCCTCCCAAGCCTTGATTACTGCTGAAGAACGCTCTTCATTAGTAATAAGACCATAGTTGTAATTGTAAGTGATTTCGTCAACTCTCTTCTCAGCCTCAGCAAGGTAATCCTTCTTCTTTTCAGGGATAAGTGCGTCGATAACGGCAACAGTTGTACCTGAAATTGTTGAGTACTTATAGCCCTGATTCTTTATTGCATCAAGAACACCTGAAGCGATAGATACACCATGAACATTGATGCATCTTTCAGCAATCTGACCAAGCTGCTTTTTCTTAACTACAAATGAAACCTCAAGGTCAAATTCCTTCTCAGGGTCATTTCTGTCAACAAAGCCAAGATCCTGAGGAACAGGATTGTTGAAGATAATTCTTCCGATTGTAGTGATTATAACAGCACTTCTTGTTACGCCGTTTTCTTCCTTTGTAACACGGATTTTAGCAGGTGAATGCATGCCGAGAGAACCCTCCTGATAAGCCATCATAGCCTCGTCCTTATCTCTGTAAATGCTGTATGAACGATAAAAGCCGTATTTTTCTGTAAATTCATCATCTGCAATTTCACAGAGGATTGCAGAGTTAGGAACAAAGTTTCTCGGATCCTCAATACCCTTATTGATTTCAGCCTTAACATCGTTAAAGGAAATCTCCTGAGTTCTTGCCTCATCCTTAAAGAACTTAGGCTGACCAGGTTCGCCTTCCTTAATCATTGTTAAATAGTATGAGCCGATAACCATATCCTGTGTAGGAACAGCAACAGGCTTACCGTCAGAAGGCTTAAGAAGGTTATTTGCAGCAAGCATAAGCATTCTTGCCTCGGCCTGTGCCTCAGCAGAAAGCGGTACGTGAACAGCCATCTGGTCACCGTCAAAGTCCGCATTGAAAGCAGTACATGAAAGCGGATGAAGCTTGATAGCTCTGCCCTCAACAAGTACAGGCTCAAAAGCCTGAATACCAAGTCTGTGAAGTGTGGGGGCACGGTTGAGCATTACAGGGTGATCCTTGATAACAACCTCAAGACTGTCCCATACAGCAGGATTTGCTGCTCTCTCAACCATTTTTCTTGCTGATTTAATATTTGATGCAACACCTGTTTCAACAAGACGCTTCATAACGAAAGGCTTGAACAACTCAATAGCCATTTCCTTAGGAAGACCGCACTGGTGCATTTTAAGCTCAGGACCAACAACGATAACAGAACGGCCTGAATAGTCAACACGCTTACCGAGAAGGTTCTGACGGAAACGACCCTGCTTACCCTTAAGCATATCACTGAGTGATTTAAGAGGTCTGTTGTTAGGACCTGTAACAGGTCTGCCGCGGCGACCGTTATCAATAAGAGCATCAACAGATTCCTGAAGCATTCTCTTCTCATTTCTTACAATGATTTCAGGTGCACCAAGCTCAAGCAATCTCTTTAATCTGTTGTTTCTGTTAATAACACGTCTGTATAAATCGTTAAGGTCACTTGTTGCAAATCTGCCGCCGTCAAGCTGAACCATAGGACGGATGTCAGGAGGAATAACAGGAATTGCATCAAGAATCATCCACTCAAGCTTGTTGCCGCTGTGATAGAAAGCATCAACAACGTCAAGTCTTTTAAGCAGACGAACTCTCTTCTGACCGCTTGCATCCTCAAGCTCGGCAGTAAGCTCATCACGAAGCTGAGCAACATCAATGCTCTGA
>DBFOUY010000156.1:0-9674 GCA_048365975.1 Eubacterium sp. | reverse complement strand
GTAAATATATTTCCGTAGCTTATCGGCTTATCATAATAGGTATTAATATTACTTGGCAGGACAAAATTTCCGATTCCTATTATTGTAAAAAAAATAAAAATTGCTGCTGCAAAAAATCCATCCAGCACTCTTATAAACTTTTTCATAAAATCACCCAACATATTATTTGCAAAAAAACAAAGGACATCACAAAGATGCCCTTTATAAAATAATGCAAATAATATTCAAATTTTTTCATTCACTGGTAATTATTCAACTGAATTATTATTTTTCAGCTCCATAAACTTATTCTGCATTGTAGGATTATTTTTTGTTAATTTTTTAATTGATAAATCCTGGGCTTTATCATTTGCAAGCCTTAAATTGTTTTCTGAAGAAAGCAGTGCCGCCTTGTTTTCTGAAGATGGTCAATTGTTTTGTCAATTTCATTAATAGCCTTTTCAAATTTTTCGCTGGCTAATCTGAAATTCCGCTGAAAGCCTGATTTGAATTTTTCCATATTATCTTCAAAATCAGTTATATCAATCTCCTGATTTTTTATTAAAGCAAGCTCTCTTTTATACTTCATTGAATTTAAAGCTGCATTACGCAGAAGTGTAATAATAGGAATAAAAAACTGCGGTCTTACAACATACATTTTAGGGTATTGATATGACACATCGACTATGCCTGTGTTATAGAGCTCATTTTCAGGCTCAAGCATTGACACAAGCACAGCATATTCACAATTCTTGTCATTGCGGTCCTTGTCAAGCTTTTTAAAGAAATCCTCGTTCTTCTTTTTAGCTGCCGATTCATCCTGCTGATTTTTCATTTCAAACATAATTGAAATAATTTCAATTCCCTCTGAATCACACTCACGGAATATATAGTCACCCTTGCTGCCCTTTGATATATCATTATCTTTTTCAAAATAGGCTGTGGGGAATGCTGTCATTCGCAGACTGTTAAATTCATTCTGACAATGCTGTTCAAGACTTTCACCCAGCATTTTAGTAGAAAGCTTCTGCTTAAAGTCCTTATATTTTTCTATTTCTTCATCCTTGAATCTAAGCTGAGTTTCATAGTCCTGCTTTATTGACTGCTCGCTTATTTCATATTTTTGCTTCTGAAGCTCAAGCTCACTGTTCAGCTTATCCCTCTGCTTTTCCAAATCGTGAACAGCATCAGAAACCGCATTTTTCAGCACTAACTCCTGCTGAACCTTATTGCTTTCAATCTGAGCCTTAAGACGTGCAATTTCACTATCCTTATCAGCAATTATACCCTTGCTTTTATTTTCACTTTCAAGCACTGCAACCTGAACAGCCTGTTCTTTTTCCGCTTTAAGACTTTTTTCTTTTCTGCTTATCTCTTTGTCAAATTCAGAATTGCGTACCTGTGCAAGTATCTCCGCATAGCCTGACTCGTCAACCTGAAAAACCTCACCGCATTTAGGGCATTTAATTTCCGGCATAATGATATCTCCTTAACATTATTAATTCTAAAAAAGGATGCTTGAAAAGCATCCTTAATCCTTATGTATCTATTAAATTGAAACCTCGTGTGCAACATTATAAAGCTCCATATCAACAGATTTTGTCATATTGAGAGCCTCGAAAATATCATAATCAATAACGTCTTCTTTCTGTGCTGCAACAACTCTGTTGCCGATATTTTTCATAAGGAGCTTAACAGCATAGTTGCCCATACGTGTAGCCATAACTCTGTCCTTAACAGTAGGATAACCGCCGCGCTGAGTATGACCGAGAACTGTTGCTCTTGACTCAACACCTGTTTTAGCCTCAACCTCTTTAGCAAGCTCTTCAACATCAATGCCGCATCCCTCAGCAACAATAATAATGAAATGCTTTTTGTCTGTACGCTGAGTCTTTTTCATACGCTCAATAACGTGCTTCTCAATATCAAAAGGAATTTCAGGTATAAGAATTGATGTTGCACCACATGCAATACCTGCATTAAGAGCGAGCCATCCTGCTCTTCTGCCCATAACCTCAATAACAGAGCATCTGTCATGTGACTCGGCAGTGTCACGGATACGGTCAACCATTTCCATAATTGTATTAAGGCAGGTATCATAGCCTATTGTATAATCACAGCAGGCAATATCATTATCAATTGTTCCGGGAATACCTACGCACGGAATACCACGCTCTGACAAATCCCTTGCACCGCGGAATGAGCCGTCGCCGCCGATAACAACAACACCCTCAATACCTTTCTCCTGACAGGTACGCACAGCCTTGCGCATACCTTCCTCAGTAGCAAATTCAACTGAACGTGCAGAATAAAGGATTGTACCGCCCCTATTGATAATATCAGAAACGGAACGAAGGTCCATTTCAATAAAATCGCCGTTAATAAGACCGTTATAGCCACGGATAACTCCATAAACCTTGATTCCGTTTTCACACGCTGTACGTACAACCGCACGAACTGCAGCGTTCATACCAGGTGCATCGCCGCCGCTTGTTAATACCGCAATAGTTTTCATATTAATAAATCCTCCTTACAGGAATGTAAATAACAAAATATAAGAGTATTTTAATATCACTTGCAAAAAAAGTCAAGTGTTGAGTTATTTTATCCCTTATAAACTACATTTTCATCACCGAGTATCCGTTTTAATTCCTTAAGTTCGGTTTCATTGACCTCAACAAAATCCGCTCTTGGCTGAAGCTCATATTCCCCACTTTCAGTATAGTAGAAATAAAGCGGTATTGTTCCGTCAAAAATTGTTGTTACACGCTTTGCGAAGAAAATATTTTTATCTTCCTTATTTTTAAACCTTAAATATAAAGCCTTTTTCTTTCTTTTTTTATTTTCAGTGCCATTTGGAGCACCTGCTCCTGACAGAGGTGCTTCAATAACACCTGCAAGTATTTTAGCATCCTTTTCCTCCTCGATTGAAAGATTTCCGCTGACACTTATAATACTGCCGTCATAAATATAATTCTGATACTGATCAAGCGTTTTCGGGAAAACTATCACCTCAATTGAGCCATACAAATCCTCAATAGTAACAAATGCCATTGACGCATTATTCCGTGTCTGCTTAAGCGTTGTGTGGGTAATAATTCCGCATATTTTGACATTTGACCTGTCCTTATATTTTGACATTTCCTCCTTGCCTGCCTCAATCAGGTCAATAGTATCCGCATATCCAAGACTTTTACATATATCAGAATACTTATCCATAGGATGACCTGAAAGATAAAGACCTGTCATATCCTTTTCCATTTTAAGAAGTTCATTCTGAGGAAACTCGCTGACATCAGGCATTTCAACCTCAAAACTGAAGCTGTCACCGGCACCAAGTTCAAAAAAGCCAACCTGACCATACCTCGTACTCTGCCTGTAATTATCAAGATTTGTCAGCAGTGACGGAAGCACCTGAAGCATCTGACGTCTGTTTGCACCAAGGCAGTCCATTGCACCTGCACGTATAAGGCTCTCAACTGCACGACGATTAAAATGCCCCTCCTGCATACGCTGACAAAAATCTGTAAGCGAGGTATAATCACCGTTTTTGCGTTCATTAACAATGTCATCAATAAACTCACTGCCTATATTTTTTATGCCTAAAAGTCCATAATTTATAACTCTTCCGTTAGCAGTAAAACCCTTCAACGAGGTATTTATATTCGGCGGACCTAACCTTAAGCCTATACGCTTGCATTCCGCAGTATACCTTGCAATTTTATTTGACTGGTCAAGCACTGATGTCATTAATGCCGCCATAAACTCAGCAGGATAATAGCATTTTAAATATGCTGTTCTGTAAGCAACAAGAGCATAGCAGGCAGCGTGTGATTTATTGAAAGCGTATTTGGCAAAATCAGACATCTGATCAAAAATCACATTTGCAGTGCTGCTGTCAATACCATTCTTCTCACAGCCTGAAAGGAATGCCTCACGCTCCTTTTCCATAACATCAAGCTTTTTCTTGCTCATTGCACGTCTTACAATATCCGCTCTGCCATATGAATAATCCGCAAGCTCGCGGAATATCTGCATTACCTGCTCCTGATAAACCATACAGCCGTATGTGTTTTCAAGAATAGGCTTCAGCTTTTCAGTAAGATACTTAACAGCCTGAGGGTTATGGGAATTTTCAATAAAGGTATCAATCTGTTTAGCAGGTCCGGGACGATAGAGTGATGTAGCGGCTATCAAATCCTCAAGTGCCTTTGGCTTAAGATTCATAAGCATCTGCTTCATACCGCTTGACTCAAACTGGAATATGCCCTCTGTCTGCCCTCTTGCAAATATTTTATATACATTTGCATCATCAATTGAAACACTTTCTATATCAATTCCTGCCGCCTTTGCAGCGTCATCAATAACAGTCAATGTACGTAAACCGAGGAAATCCATTTTCAGAAGTCCAAGCTCCTCAAGCGTTGTCATAATATACTGTGTAACAGGCACACCGTCATTAGTTGCAAGGGGCACGTATGTTGAAACAGGATTGTGTGTTATAACAACACCTGCTGCGTGGGTTGAGGTATTTCTCGGCATACCCTCAACCTTTCTTGCAGTTTCAATAAGCTCATTGACCTGCGGATTTTCCTCCATCAGCTTTGCAAGCTCCTTTGACTTATTGACAGCCTGCTCAATTGTTATGTGGAAATCATTCGGCACAAGCTTTGCAACAGCGTCAACGGCAGAATAAGGCATACCCATTGCCCTGCCCACATCACGGATTGCCGCACGTGTGGCAAGTGTACCGAAGGTGACAATCTGTGCAACGTGGTCACTGCCGTATTTTTTTGTTACATAATCAATAACCTCGCCCCTGCGTTCATAGCAGAAGTCAATATCAAAATCGGGCATTGAAACACGCTGAGGATTCAAAAACCTTTCAAAAAGAAGATTATATTTCATAGGGTCAAGGTCAGTTATCCCCATACAGTAGGCGGCAATAGAGCCTGCACCTGAGCCACGCCCCGGTCCGACGGGAATACCCTTGCTTTTTGCAAAGGACACAAAATCCGCTACTATCAGATAGTAGTCGGTATACCCCATTTTTTCAACTGTTTCAAGCTCATAATTGAGCCTGTCATAGTATTCCTCAGGCGGATTTTCACCATACCTTTTTTTCATACCATCAAGACAAAGCATTCTGAAATATTCAAAATGATCCATATTATCAGGCGTTTCAAAATACGGGAGCTTTGTATTGCCAAACTCAAAGTCAAAATTACATCTGTCGGCAATAAGCTGAGTATTGTCAACCGCCTCAGGCGTATCAGGAAAAAGAGCCCTCATTTCTTCTTCGCTTTTCAGATAAAACTCATCAGCGTGAAATTCAAGTCCCGTATCATCACCTATAACGTGGTTGGTGGCAATGCAGATAAGCACCTGCTGTATTTTAGCATCCTGCTTTTCAATGTAGTGAACATCATTTGTAGCAGCAAGCGGTATTCCCGTTTCTCTTGAAATACGCTTAATCCCCTCATTAACAACCTGCTGCTCAGGCAAACCGTGATTCTGCAGCTCGAGATAATAATTCCCCTCACCGAAAAGCTCGTTATACCATAGCGCAATGCTCTTTGCTTTTTCATAATCCTTTTGCAGGAGGGCCTGCGGTATTTCACCTGCAAGGCAGGCTGAAAGGCAGATTAAGCCATCGTGATGCTTTTCAAGCAAATCGTGGTCAATCCTCGGTTTAAAATAAAAGCCCTCTGTAAAAGCCTTTGAAACCATATGAATTAAGTTTTTATAGCCTGTTTCATTTTCACAAAGGAGTATAAGATGATTATATTCCTTATCAAGCACCTTGTCCTTGTCAAACCTTGTTCTTGCTGCAACATAAACCTCACAGCCGATAACAGGCTTTATGCCTTCACTTTTACACGCCTTATAAAAATCAACAGCCCCGTACATATTACCGTGGTCGGTAACAGCAAGAGACTGCATTCCCAGACTCTTTGCACGGCACACAAGCTGCTTAATACGGCAGGCACCGTCAAGCAGTGAAAACTCTGTATGTGTATGCAAATGAGTAAACATATTATTTTTTCAATCCTTTATTATAAATTCTCGGCAATTTCTACAATTCTTTTTAATCTGTGATTAACACCTGAACGTGACATACCGCTGAGCTTTGAAAGCTCCGCCAGTGACATCTCAGGGTTATCCCTTCTCAAAACTGCCATTTCCTTTAAATCATTTTTAAGATAATCAAGCCCCTTAGTGCTTTCAATTTTTTCAATTGCCTTGATATGAGCAAAGCTTGCCTTAACTGTTTTTTCAATATTTGCAGCCTCGCAGTTAGCAGTTCTGTTAGCCTTATTTCTGAAATCCTTGACAATTTCAATATTCATCATTTCAAACATAGCAGAGGATGCACCCATAAGATAAAGGCAATCCTCAATAGATTCACTGCCCTTGAAATAAACTATATTATAGCCCTTGCGGTTTGATGTTTTCGGTGAAAGCTCAATCTCACCAAGCAGTGTAACAAGGCTTTTTGAAAGATTGAGATAAGGCACTGTAAATTCAAGATGATAATCCTTCTGCGGTGTTGACACTGTTCCGCAGGACAAAAACGCACCTGCAACAAAGGCATTAATACAGCCCTCACAATCAAAGTTTGAGTGATTGATTTTAAGACTGCCCTTGTCACCATGACCGAAAGCACCGAGAATTTTATCACATTCAGCACTGTCCTCAATATTAACCGAATAATTTCTGCCGCCGGGTGACCTTTTCACATCACATTCAACATTGCAATACTTTTTAATCAGTTCCTTATAAAGCTTTGCAAGCTCTTCGTTCTCGCTCTGCATACTCACGCCAAAGGATGAAAAGCTTTTGCCGAATATGCAAATACCATAAAGCATAGCCTTTTCACAGCAGCTTTTTTCATATTCAATTTTAATTAATTCATTCTTTACATCCTGTGAAAATGACATTTATATCCGATTACTTTCTATCAATATCTCTGTGATTAACAGACACATTATCCCATTTTTCAGAAAAATGCTCCTTTAATGCCTCTGCAAAAACAACACTTCTGTGATTACCGCCTGTACAGCCGATTGCAAAAACAATCTGACTTTTGCCCTCTTTAATATAAAGCGGGTTAAGAAAATCAACAAAGTCAACCAGCTTATTAAACAGCTCCTTTGACTGGTCAAAGGAAAAGACATAATCATAGACCTCTTTATCAAGACCTGTCTTGCACTTAAGACTGTCAACCCAGAAAGGATTAGGAAGGCAGCGAACATCAATAACAAAATCCGCCTCGGCTGGAATACCGTGCTTAAAGCCGAATGACATACAGTGAATATTCATAACATCGTTTTCACTGCTTAAGAGTATTTCTGTAAGTCTTTCTCTGAGCTGAGGAGAAGTTAAATCACTTGTATCAATAATATGATTTGCACGTTCTCTTAAAGATGACAATATCTCCTTTTCATAGCTGATAGACTGCTGAATATTGCCGTTAAATCTGTCAGCAAAGGGATGCTTTCTTCTTGTGAGCTTATATCTTTTCAATGCTTCCTTATCATTGACATCAAGATAAACCACCTTAACCATATAACCAAGCTCTTCGATATGGCTGATACTTTCAATGAATTTTTCAAACACATTTCTTGATCTTATATCGCACACAAGCGCAACCTTGTTATATTCATCACTTTTTGTCAGCAAGCTCACGAAAGTAGCCATAAGCTCAGGAGGCATATTATCAATACAGTAATATCCGACATCCTCTAAAAATCCCATAGCAGTTGACTTACCTGCACCGCTTACACCTGTTAATACTACTAATTCCTTTTCCATAATTACCTTGTTACCCTTATTTCCATTTCAAGCTTAACGCCTTTTTCTCTTTCGACCGTATCACTGCAAAACTTGCACAAATCGAGCACATCTTTACAGCTTGCACCGCCCTTGTTTATCACAAAGCCAGCGTGCTTTTCACTTACCTGAGCACCGCCTACAGACCTGCCCTTAAGACAGCATTCCTCAATCAGTGCACCTGCAAAATAACCCTCAGGTCTTTTAAAGGTTGACCCTGCCGACGGGTATTCAAGTGGCTGCTTTGCTCTTCTGCGTGATATCAGATCGTCCATAACGGCTTTTATCTGAGCCTTGTCGCCCTTTTTCAATTTCATATATAAGCCTGTGATTATGCAGCCATTTTCATAATAAGCCGAATGGCGATAGCCAAGCTTTAAATCATCGCCCTCTAAAAAGCCGACGTTACCGTCCTTATCAATATGAGAGCACTTGAACAGAACATCCTTCATTTCACCGCCGTATGCACCTGCATTCATAAATGCACCGCCGCCGCACGAGCCGGGTATTCCATAAGCAAATTCAAGTCCGCTCAATTCATTTTCAAGTGCAAAACGACAAACCTTAATCAGCATTGCACCTGCCGATGCATAAATAACGTCATCACCGATAAGCCTGATTTCTGCAAAATGCTCGTCAAGTATCATAACACAGGCATCAATGCCCTCATCTGCAACAAGCAGATTTGAGCCATTGCCGATAGTAATAAGCCTGATATTATTCGCTTTCGCACACTTAACTATTGCACTTATCTGCTTTTCATTTTCAGGATAAACAATAAGCCTTGCCTCACCGCCGATTTTAAAGGTGGTGTGATTGCTCATTGGCTCATTTTCAGCATATTCACATTTCAACTCATTAAAAAGCTCAATTAATTTATTCAAAATATCACCGATTATTCTTTTACAGAGCCTAAAAGCGCAGCACCGATAACACCGGCATCATTGCCAAGCTCTGCTTTAACAATTTTAGTCTGAATTTTGCTATGTATTGAATATCTTTCAGCCTGAACAAATCTGCGCAGAGGCTTCATAAGTGTTTCACCCTCATTGCAGATACCGCCGCCAATACAGATAATTTCAGGCTGCAGTGCATTTACAAGATTTATAAGACCGCACGCAACATATTTGATATACTGGTCAACAACCTTAATACCTGCAATGTCACCCTTTCTCATTGCATCAAATGCAGTTCTGCCCGAAACCTTACCCTCTGCCTCAGCAATCTGATGCATATATGAATCAGGATATTCCTCCATAGCCTTTTTAGTCTGTCTGATAAGAGCAGTTGCAGATGCATAAGCCTCCCAACAGCCCTTACGTCCGCAGGAGCACTGCTCGCCGTCAACAACAATTACCATATGACCGCACTCGCCGCCTGCAAAGTTAACGCCGTTAACAATCTTACCATCAATAATAACACCTGAGCCTACACCTGTTCCCAGAGTAACAGCAACAAAATCCTTTGCTCCGTTGCCGACACCTGCATAAGCCTCGCCGAGTGCTGCACAGTTTGCATCATTCTCAATAAATACTCTGTCAATTCCGAGTCTTTCAACAAGCATCTGCTTTGCAGGCACATTATTAAAACCAAGATTATTGGCAAATTCAATAATGCCGTCACCGTTAACAGTACCCGGTGTGCCCATACCGACAGAATCAATATCCGCTGTTGTCAGACCTGCTTTCTTAATAGCCTCCTGTGATACCATAGCAATATCATCAAAAATTTCATCAGCAGTTCTTGGTGAATTTGTCGGTGTTTTTGAAGTTGCAATAATACTGTATTTATCATCAACAACTGATGCCACAATATTAGTTCCGCCTAAATCAATTCCTATTGAATACATATATTTATCCCCC
>DBFOUY010000155.1:0-3576 GCA_048365975.1 Eubacterium sp. | reverse complement strand
ACATTGTTGTTCTTATCATAAACAGGAATATCGTTTACTGTTGCAATTCCGTCTGCATTTGTTGTTGCAGTATATGAACTGCCATCACTTCCTGTAATACTGAAAGTAAAGTCCTTAACGATTTTATCCTCAGAATCCTTCTGTATTTTTATATTACCTTTAATGAGTTCATTTTTGAAAGAAACAGTTGCAGTATTTCCGTTTGTAACAGTAACTGTCTTAACAGCCTGCTTTACATAACGGAGAATATTTCCCTCATATACCTGATATGTGCCTACGGGAATATTCTTCAGTTCGGCATTACCATTTGCATCTGTGGTAAGATTATATGTCTTTCCGTTGCCCTTAACAGTAAAGGGAATGTTTTTTATAATCTCATCTTCTGATGTTTTGCTGATTTTAAGATTTCCAAATTCAATATTTATATTAACAGAGAAAAACTGCGGATCGACATAGTTTGAAAACATCAAATCCTGAACATTTCCACTTTTGAAATTAAAATATACATAATTCATTGTATTTTTGTTATAAGAACTTCCACTTGGCAAATTCATATAGATTCCATGTGATGCAGACCTGAACTTGACTGAGTGTGTGGAACAATTATCTGCAACAGAAATTTTCATTGTATTTTCTCCTTTAGTATGAGATAAAGTCACATTATCAACTGTTTTTGAAAATGATGGATAATATTTCATAACACCTTTTGAATCTGTAAGTGTTGCAGTGTTTCCAAGATTAATATTCCTTGTTGAACCATTGAAAGACGGCTTTGTATTGTAATATAAATCAATTAACTTGTCTGTATCAGCTTTCCATTCTTTAAACAGCGAATCATTCATATATGTGCTGTTCCAAGACGAGCGCGTAGGATTAACACCTAAAGTTTCCCATACATACTGCTGAGTGCAGCAGGCTGCTATCCATTCTGCTTTTGTACTTGGCAATCCATCTCCATACTGCATGGTATAACCGAACGCTATATACTTTGCAATTTTGTCATAGGTATCGCCATAGTTGTTAATATAAGTTCTGAAATCATTTCCATAACTGTATGTGCAGCCATTTGGAGAGGTAATTCCCCATTGACAGCAGAATGTGAGATAAGTTCTGCCATCATACTTGGCATAGTGCATTTCATGACCGTATGTTTCATAGCTTCCGCTCACAACTCCGAACTGTGCATCACTGTTCATATCTGT
Source organism: Eubacterium sp. (assembly GCA_048365975.1). Lineage (GTDB taxonomy): Bacteria > Bacillota > Clostridia > Oscillospirales > Acutalibacteraceae > Eubacterium_R. Next base: position 2,374 of record DBFOUY010000155.1, on the reverse strand, counting down.
GATATATGCAGCGAAAGATGTTAGCGGAAATGCTGATAAAACAATCATCAATGCCATAAGCATTGATATTAGTTTTTTTGAATATTTCTTTATCTTCATATTTGCCTCCTGTTGCTTTGCGTGCAGAAAGCAATACTAAATTATTTTGCGATTCCACACGCAAAACAATTTAATAATTAAAAAGTAAAAGAGCCGAATCAAATTCAACTCTTTAAATAAGAATATTTATAAATTAATCAAAAGTAACATAAGCAGTAAACCTTCCGCAATTATGACATTCCTTTACAAGAAAGTTTCCAGAATCTCCGTTCTGACCGGCATATTCTAATGCTTTCTTTTCCGCCTCATCATAACTGTTTACCCAACCAATCGGTCCTACATTACACGAATGATGCGTACCGCCCTCATCACACCAATACGGAGCTACTGTGGTTGTAACCTTTTTAGTGGTTGTTTGCCTCTGAGTAACATTCTGCTTTTGAGTAGTAACCTTCTGAGTTGTTGTCTGACTCTGAACTACAGTCTGCTTTTGGGTAGTGGTTTGGTTCTGCGTAGTAGTTACTTTTTTGGTTGTAGTCTGACCTGATGATTTTTGTTCAGCAGGTCTTGTGGTAGTAGTGGTTATTTCTGAACTCTCACTTTTCAGCGTAGTAGTTTCAGATTCAGTTATTCCTTTTTCTGTTGTACTTTCAGCATTAGTTGTACTGAAAACAGTAGATTCTGTTGTACCGATTGCACTTTCTGATTTAACAGAACAAGCAGTCAAGCTGGCAATTATCAATACAGATAACATAATAAACAATATTCTCTTTTTCATAATATTGTACCTCCTGAGCCTACCGTATCAGAAAAGAAATAATTTGTCCAGCTTTTATGACATATTAATTCCTAAATCATCCGCGACTTCTTCAATTTCTTCAAAATCTTCACCATCCTCTGACTGCTCATGGTCCTCTGACACTTCTTCACCATTTGCAATTTCTTCGAGTTTAAGCTCATATGCTTTTAAAACAGCGTTATTAAACTGCGTTCTTGAATCTTTGGTAATAGGATGAAACATATCAACATAATCACCCTCATCATTCATTTTTGAAGGCATAGTAACAAATAAGCCTTTTTTACCTTCAACAATTCTGATGCCATTGACTGCAAACTGTCCACCGAGTGCTGCCGATGCAACACCTTTTACCTTGCTGTTTTCATTATCGTACACTTCGTGTACTCTTACTGATATTTTCATAATGTTTTTCCTCCTGTATTTTAATTAAATCCATAAACTATAAAGCCTGTATCAGACTGCACTTCTTCATCTGAAATCTGTTCAGGCTCTTTAAAATATTTCATATATCTGTCAGACTGTTCCTGTGTAAGAGCGACGAAATCTTCGCTGCCATTATCTCCGACAATTAACATCGGTCCTGCATAAATGCTTGACCCGACTTTGCGGTTGCCTTCCATATTTATGAGCTTAGCCTCATCATTCCCGACTATTGCAATATCATCATCAAATGGGTGCGTAATTTCAATAGTGCCTTCAACTGCATCTCTTAAAACTTTGTAATCGTTAATCTCAAGATTAAGTTCAATAGGTGTATGATTCGGAGTGATATATATGCATTTTAGTCCGCTCATTTCCTGACACTTGCTTGTATCAAAATCAATTGTTTTGTATCCGTGAGAATCACAAAAGAAACATCTTCCCTTGAACATTTCATTCTCACTGTCAATCACTTCAACTACATCCGATACTGAAAAAGTGTAGCCTTGATGTGTAGGAATGTGCTTGGTATTTAAAAGAGTATATAAATCTTCCAAACCCTCACAGTCAACATCACCATAAAAGACATTTTTGTATAAACTTTCGTCAATACCGCCATGAGCCATAGTAAAATCATAACTCATAAACTGATTATTGTTTCTGTCACCATCACTCTGATATATTTTGATTCTCATAAAACCACCTCCTGAGATTTTGCGGCTATATAATTCTGCATATCAATATCGCAGTCAACCTCATTGCCCCATGTGTCCCAGCCTTCTGTCTTATTCCTTGCAAACAGTTCCACTCTCGGCAAATCTCCCACGAGTTCAACTATTTTATCTCTCGTTTCATCGGGTTTCTGACTATGCTTTCGCAAAGGACTGATAATAAACTGATGAATGCTTTTTGATTGCCTTTTCGGATGACCTTTTGTTGCAAGCAGACATATTTCTGCATTTCCTCTTGTCCAGAATCCAAGACCATAAAACCAGCCTTTACCTGATTTATTCTGCTTGAGCCATAAAAAAGCAATGGTTTTGTATTCAAATCCCCACGCCTCAATGACTTTAAGTCCTTCTTTCAGTTTAGGAAATGTAGTCCATAAAAACAAAA
>DBFOUY010000154.1:0-16230 GCA_048365975.1 Eubacterium sp. | reverse complement strand
CTGCAATTTGCTGCAGTGCACATTGTGTCGCCTGTTGAAAAACCGCTGATCTTTGTTATTGCACCTATGTCACCTGCTTTAAGCTCGGATACATCACTCTGCTTTGCACCGAACACCTTAACAAGCTTGCCCATTTTTTCCTCTTTGCCTGTATTTGCATTATAAGGAACAGTCGATGATGTAATTTTACCGCTTACAACCTTAAAGAAATTGAGCTTGCCCACAAAAGCGTCACTTACAGTTTTAAAGCAAACTGCAGCAAGAGGACCATTTTCATCAGCAGTAAGCTCCACAGGCTCGCCGTCACTGTCAATAGCATACTCTCCCTTAGGTGACGGACAGACATCTGCAATAAAATCAAGGAGCATATCACAGGCAACACCTGTTAAACCTGAAAGAGCAAAAACAGGAATAATCGAGCCGTCTGCCATACCAAGGCTCACACCCTTGATTTTATCCTCTTTTGTAAGCTCCTCGCCCTCGAAATATTTTTCCATCAGCTCCTCATCGCTTGATGCCACAGCCTCGGCAAATACAGCCTTGATAGCCTCAAATCTTGGAACATCTGCAGGCTCAGGAGTTACCTCCCTTTTAGCTCCGTTTTCATAAACGTACGCCTTATCCTCTATCATATTATAATAGGAACGAACTTCACCTGCTGAAAGAACAGGAACAACAACAGGGCAAACCTGTGTGCCGAACTTTGCAACAATCCCATTAAAGCTCTTGTAAAAATCAGCCCTTGCGTCATCCATTTTTGTTGTTACAAAAATTCTTGCAAGTCCCTTTGAGCCTGCATTTTTAAATGCTTTTTCAGCACCTACAGCCAAGCCTGAACGTGCAGATACAACAATAATAGCTGTGTCAGCCGCCCTGACACCCTCTGCACTGCCCATAGCAAAATCAAATAATCCCGGTGTATCAATAAAATTAATATCCTTGCCTTTATATTTAATTGATGCAACAGCACTTGAAATACCGATTTTTCTTTTCCTTTCCTCAGCATCAAAGTCGCATACTGTATTGCCGTCGAGAACCTTACCCTGTCTTTCGGTAGCACCTGCTATATTAAGCATTGCCTCACAAAGTGTTGTTTTACCCTTTGATGCATGACCGACCAAAGTTATATTCCTGATATTTCCTGCGTTGTTACTCATAAGAAACTCCTTCTTTAATTTACTCATTGTGCATATTGTACAATAATTTTCAACATTAGTCAATGGTATATCTATATTTTTAACAATTTGTTATAAATATATCTGCTAAAAAGCGATTGTTTACCCTCAAATTTCAAATTAGCTTGAATATGCAGCATTTCTATATTATAATAGTTTAGCTATGACGAATAAGAAAGAAACATTGCGCTTTGCATTAAAAAAATCACTGCCTGTTCTTTTTGGCTATCTGTTCCTCGGCTCAGCCTTTGGAATAATGCTTTATGATGCAGGCTACAATTTCATATGGGCTATACTTATTTCACTGACAGTATATGCAGGCTCAGGGCAGTTCTTGCTGGTTGATTTACTTCGTCAGGGATCAGGCTTGACGACAGTAGCTATGATGACTCTTTTTATCAACTCAAGGCATATGTTCTATGGGCTTAGCTATGTTGATAAATTCAAGCAGGGCAAATGGCGCTATCCGTTTATGATTTTCAGCCTGACTGATGAAACCTATTCTGTCAACACATCAATTACATCAGTGCCTGAAAACGTTGACGAGCCTCACGCAAGATATTTGATAGGTGTTTTTGACCACATTTACTGGATACTCGGCTCAGTTATCGGCTCACTTGCAGGTCAGATTATTCCTATTGATTTCACAGGTATTGATTTTTCAATGACTGCACTTTTTGTAGTTATTTTCATTGACCTTGTGCGTGACAAAAAAGGAAGAGGAAAGCTTGTGGGCTTTATCGGTATTATCTGTGCAATACTATGCCTTATCATTTTTGGTGCAGATAATTTTCTTCTCCCCACGCTGATACTGACTGTTGCTGTTATGTCAGCCGCAAAGCCATATTTCGGCAAGGAGGTACTGTGATATGCCCATTAGTATTAAACAGACCATACTTATTATAGCGGTAGCCGCCGTATGTACCTTTGCAACAAGACTTTTCCCCTTTGCACTTTTCCCGGGAAAAAAAGAAGTTCCTAAATTTGTCCACTATCTCGGTGAAATTCTGCCTGTTGCAATAATCGGTGTGCTTATTGTGTATTGCCTGCGTGATTTCACAAAGGGCGACATAAATTCAATTATCCCACAGATAATCGCAGTAGCGGCAACAGCCGCCATACATATATGGAAAAGGAATACATTGCTGAGTATAGCTGTGGGCACAATCGGATATATGCTTTTAATACATTTTGTATTTGTTTAGATAAAAAAGGACTTGTTCAGTTTGAACAAGTCCTTTAAATTTTGCTATTTAATTTTAGCTATGGTTACACCATTTTCGCCCTCGCCGTATTTGCCGAGGCGGTATTCCGAAATATTAGGGTGTGTTCTGAGATAATCAGTCACAGCCGTTCTTAAAGCACCTGTACCCTTTCCGTGAATAATACGAATTTCCTCAATGCTGTTAAGCAGGCATTTATCAATGAAAAGACTTAATTCTCCCAGAGCTTCATCAACAGTTTCACCTCTCAGATCAAGCTCAGTTTTAACATCAGCATCTGCTCTTGATGATGTACGGTAAACATTATGCTGTGCGGTTTTCTGCTTTTTCTTAGGCTTATCAAGCAGCATAATATCACTCATTTTAACACGGGTTTTTAAAAGTCCTGATTTAACAAGAATATTATTTTCCTTAACCTCAACAATTTCACCCTCACCGATACCACGTATTATAACGCTGTCACCCGTGACAGGCTTTCTCGGAAGCTTATAGTCGTCATCCCAGTTATCAGCAAGCTCCATAGGATTTACAATTTCATCCATTTCACCCATCTGATTTTTAACAGCACGACGTGTTTTGCGTGCAATCTCAGTAGCGTTTGAGCTGTTCTGCTCTTTTTTCAGCTTTTCAAGCTCAAGCAGAAATTCGCTTGATTTTCTCTTTGCAGCATCAATCAGCTTTTCAGCCTCACGCTTAGCCTTGTCAAGCTCACGCTGTTTAAGGGTTTCTATTTTATCCTTTTCGCTTTTTGCTCTCTCTTCAATCTTTTTCGCTCTTGCTGTCATTTCCTCGGCAATTTTGCGTTCATCCTCAAGCGCCTGACGTGACTGCTCAAGCTGTTCAAGCACTGCCTCAAAATCTCGATTATCGCTGCCGACAATAGCCTTTGCACTGTCAATTACACCCTTATCCATACCAAGGTGCTCTGTAATAGCGAAGGCATTTGACCTGCCGGGAACGCCTATAAGCAGCCTGTATGTAGGTCTTAAGGTATCAACATCAAACTCACAGCAGCCATTGCTGACACCTGCTGTTTCAAGGGCATATGCCTTAAGCTCTGCGTAATGGGTTGTAGCGGCAATTTTCGCACCCTGTGACCTGAGCTTTTCAATAATAGAAACTGCAAGAGCCGCACCCTCAACAGGGTCTGTACCTGCACCCAGCTCATCAATAAGTACAAGGGAATTATTATCTGCCTTTGACATAATATCAACAATATTCACCATATGAGATGAAAAGGTTGAAAGCGACTGAGCAATGCTCTGTTCATCACCGATGTCAACAAGAATTTCATCAAAAACAGCAAGTCTTGACCTGTCAGCAACAGGAATCAGAAGACCACACATTGCCATAGCACTCATAAGACCGAGGGTTTTCAGAGTGACTGTTTTACCGCCTGTGTTAGGTCCTGTGATAACAAGGGTATCATATTCCTCTCCGAGTCTTATATCTGTAGGCACAACCTTATTCTTATCAATCAGAGGATGACGTGCTTTTTTCAGGTCAATAATACCCTCGTTATTCAGCATAGGTTTTGTAGCCTTCATTTTATATGCAAGGTGTGCTTTAGCAAAAATAAGATTAAGCATAACCGCACAATTGAAAGAATGCTTTATACTATCAGCAAACTCCCCTGCCTCGGCAGACATTTCAAAGAGAATACGCATAATCTCATCACGCTCTTTGCCCTGAAGCACCTTGATGTCATTATTAGCGTCAACAACTGATGAAGGCTCAACAAATACCGTTGCACCTGTTGAAGATGTATCGTGAACAAGACCCGGCACATTACCCCTGTGTTCTGCCTTAACAGGCACAACAAAACGGCCGTTACGCTGTGTAACTATCGCCTCCTGAAGATATTGCTGATAGTGTGCTGAATGAATCATTCCGTCAAGCCTATCACGGATTGAGCTTTCCTTTGACCTTATTTTTCTTCTGATGTCAGCTAAAAGCTCACTTGCCTTATCAGCAATTTCCTCTTCACTGATTATTGAGGTAAAAATCTTGGTTTCAAGATATTTGTTTGTCGTTATACCCTCAAAGAAAAAATCAAGATTTGTTCTTACGCCGCTGCAATGACCATGCCATTCGTCAAGTGCACGGATTGCACGCAGGCAATAACCTATATCAAGCAGCTCCTTAGGATTAAGAGAGCCGCCTGCCGCCGCTCTGTGCAGCGGATTATTAACATTCTTAAGTCCTGAAAATGACGGACCGCCAAAGCGTGCAAGAAGCGAAAAGGCATCCTCTGTCTGACTGAGCAAAAGCTCAACCTCTCTTGTGTCAGTGCAGGGTTTTAAGTTAAGTGCTAAATCCTTTGCATCCTCACAGGTACATTCATTTGCAAGCTTTTCTAAAATTATATCAAGTTCAAGTGTTTTAAAATTTTTGTTCATTACAGTATTCCTTTATAAAACGCTAAGGTTGGCAAATTTTTCTGTATTCTTGACATCATATATTTTTCGCTGATGTCACATAAAAGGCTTAAATTTTCCTCACTGAGCGAAAATGAGAAAATCTTTTTAGGCTCAGTAAGACAAATAAAACGGATTGCAGTAATAACATTTTTAGGACATGGTGTTGAGCCAGGGACACCGCAGTTTTCGCAATAAATCAAACCGTTCATTGTGTCAAAATACATTAAATCCGTTTCATATGCAGAGCATTTCGCACAGGCTAAAATACTCGGCATATATCCGCCAAGTGACAGCAGACGAAATTCCACCGCTGCTTTAATCAGCCTTATGTCCTTGCTGCTGTTGCAAAGAAGATGAAGTGAGTTAAGCATAACAGACAGCATTTCTGACGCAGGCTGTTCCTCCTCGCCCACCTCATAGGCAAGCTGAGCGAAATACTGGGCAAGTGACAGCTTGACAATATCAAATCTTAAATCAAAAAACACCTCAATGGGCACAGCATTATCAACAACAAAAGCATCCTTGCCACGGTAAAGTGAAAAATCACTGTATGCAAAAAGTGATGTAGATGATGCAAGTCTGTTTTTAATCTGCTTTGCACCACGCACAAAGGCACGGACAAGTCCGTAATCAGCAGTAAGGAGAGTAACTAAACGGTCACTCTCCCCTATCGTCTGTTCCCTTATTACTAAGCCTTTGGTAGTGGTTGTCATCATCACTCACCTTTTCGTTTTCCTTATAAATCAAATAATCATTAACAGAGCCGCTGCTCCAGAATACATTCCATTTATCGTCCATTAATAACACCCCACAGTTATTTTATACTATGGCGGTGCAATTAGTTATGTTAAATTAATCCAGTCCGAAATTATGAATCAGACCTTCTCTGTTTCTCCAGTCAAGCTTAACCTTGACCCAGCAGTGAAGGTTGACATTAATCTGAAAGAAATTTTCAAGATCCTGCCTTGCGTAGGTAGAAACCTTTTTGAGCATAGCACCGTTTTTGCCGATAACCATACCCTTATGGCTTTCCCTCTCGCAATAGATTGTAGCGTCAATATCAAGTATATCCTTATCATCACGCTCACGCATTTTTTCAACTGCAACTGCAATGCCGTGAGGAATTTCCTTATCCATTAATCTCAGGATTTTTTCACGGATTATTTCAGCAGCAAGAACACGCTCAGGCTGATCAGTCAGTGTATCATCAGGGAAAAAGTGCGGTGACTCAAAGGCAAGCCTTTTAAGCTCATCAACAAGTTCATCAACGTGATCACCCTCAGTTGCACTGACAGGAACAACTGCTGTGAAATCAAGCATTGAATTAAGCTCAACAATTCTTTCAAGCAGCTCTTTTTTGTCTGCTATCATATCAATTTTATTGATTGCAAGAATAACGGGGCATTTATGCTTTTTAAACATTTCAATAAGCTGCTGCTCCTGCTCATTAAGCTTACCCTTCGGCTCAACAATGAACAAACAAGCATCAACACCGCCTACAGTGTCACCCACAGCCTCATTCATTTTTTCACCAAGCTTGTTATGTGCAATATGAAAACCAGGTGTATCAGTAAAAACGAGCTGTGTTTCGCCCTCAGTAAGAACGCCCATTATCTTTGTTCTTGTGGTCTGGGGCTTTGATGAAACAATAGCAATTTTCTGACCGAGTATTTTATTAAGTATTGAGGATTTGCCCACATTGGGCTTGCCGACAATGGCAATAAATGCAGTTTTAGTCATTATTCATCACCCATATAGTAGCTGTTGTCACGCTTCCAGCCGATTTGCGTAAGCACAGTTTCTTCCTTTTCTCTCATATGTACCTCTTCAAGTCCGCCTGCCTCGTGGTCGTATCCAAGAAGGTGAAGCATTGAATGAACTGTTAGAAATCCGATTTCTCTTTGAAGCGGATGATTATAAAGATCTGCCTGCTCAACAGCCTTTTCAATTGAAATAACTATGTCGCCAAGCATTTTTGCACCGGTGTCAAGGTTAACATCATAAACACCATTCTCACCAAGAGGAAAAGACAGAACATCTGTTTCTCTGTCAATACCTCTGTACTGGTTATTAAGCTCGTGAATACGCTCATTATCAACAAAGGTAACGCTGACCTCAGCAGAGCCGTCAAATTTCTCAAGCTCTAAAACAGCATGACAGCAACGTCTTATCAAAAGCCTTATACCTGTCGGAACCTTAACCTTTTTTTGTTCATTTGAAATTATTACCTTTACGGTGTCCATTACTTTCCCTCCTCATATTTTTGATAAGCATTAACAATATCCTGCACCAGCTTGTGACGCACAACGTCTTTCTGATTAAATCTGCAAATTGCAATATCGTCAATATCCTTAAGAATTTTAAGAACCTTTTTAAGCCCTGACTTTTTACCGTCAGGCAAATCTATCTGTGTAATATCACCTGTAATCACCATCTTTGAGCCGAAGCCAAGACGTGTAAGAAACATCTTCATCTGTTCAGGCGTGGTATTCTGTGCCTCGTCAAGAATAATAAAGCTGTCATCAAGAGTACGTCCTCTCATATAAGCAAGGGGTGCAACCTCAATAGCACCACGCTCCTGACATCGCTGAAAATTCTCTGCACCAAGCATATCAAAAAGTGCGTCATAAAGCGGTCTTAAATATGGGTCAACCTTGCTCTGCAAATCGCCGGGAAGAAAGCCAAGCTTTTCGCCAGCCTCAACAGCAGGACGTGTAAGGATAATTCTGTTGACCTCTTTCGCTCTGAATGCAGTAACAGCCATTGCAACAGCAAGATAGGTTTTACCTGTTCCTGCAGGACCGACACCAAAGGTTATAGTATTATTTCTTATAGCCTCGCAGTATTTTTTCTGTCCTAATGTTTTCGGCTTAACAGGCTTACCCTTTGAGGTAATGCAGATTGAATCACTGCTCATAGAGCTGAGCTTGTCCTCATTGCCCTCATTAACCAGTGAAAGAACATACCTTACATTCTGATTTGTAAGGCTCTCACCCTTGCCGATAAGCATAAGCATTGAATTAAGAGCACGTGTCGCCTTTGAAACATTTTCAGCATCACCCACTACCTTTAAATCAGTGCCCCTTGATATAATCGACACTCTGTATTCCTTTTCAATTAATTTTATATTTTCATCAAAGCTGCCAAACAGACTTACCGCCTGCTCCAGCGCCTCAAACTCAATTATCTGTTCAATCATTATTTTTCACTACTTTTATTTTCTCAATTCGTCTGTCGCTTACCTCTAAAACTGTAAAGGTAAAGCCCTCATAGGAGCAAACCTCCTGCTCAGTGTTCTCACCTGTTGGCAGAAAGCCAAGAAGATTAATTACAAAGCCTGCAAGAGTATCATAATCCCCCTCAGGGAACTCAATACCCAGCACCTCACTTACATCATCAATATCGCTGACACCGTCAAAGGTATAGGTTTTGTCGTCGATTTTTGTTACCTGCTCTTCCTCGTTATCATATTCATCACGGATATTTCCGAAAATACATTCCATAACATCCTCAGTTGTAACAAGCCCTGCCGTACCGCCGTACTCATCAACAACAATAGCCATCATAGTCCTTTTCTCTGTCATCTGAGCAAAAAGCTTTCCGCAAGGAATTGTTTCAGGAACAAAGAGCGGTTTGCGGATATAATCTGTCAGCCTGTCTTCACTTGATATTTTTGTACCGACAAATTTAAGCAAATCCTTTACATATATTATGCCGCAAATATTATCTAAATCCTCTTTAAAAACAGGAATTCTTGACCTTCCCTCATTTATTGACAACTTAACTGCCTCTTCAATAGAATCGTTAATATCAACCGCATCGATATCCGTTCTGTGTGTCATAATATCGCCGGCATTCAAATCATCAAATTCAAAGATATTATTAATCATATCTCTCTGATTTTTTTCAAGCTCGCCGACATTTTCGTCACCCTCAACAAGCTGCTTGATTTCTTCCTCTGTGGAGCTTTCCTTTTTAAAAAGCCTTCTAAGACCAACGCCCATTTAGGCATACCCCTCCAATATACAGTAATTTATTATATTATATAATAAAATTATTAGTTTGTAAAGTCTTGTAATATATGCTATAATCACAGACAGGTGATATTAATGCTTGATTTACTCAGGGAAAAAGAAAACATATGGGACTTTCTTGCCCGTGACGGCAAACCGATTGCAGTTTATGGTATGGGCAATGGTGCAGAAAAAATAATCAGCACTCTGCAAAGCTACGGCGTTAAGGTTGACGAGGTTTTCGCAAGCGATGAATTTGTAAGGGGTCACAGCTTTCTCGGATATAAAGTAAAGAAATACAGTGATATATGCAGTGAATACAAGGATTTCAACGTTGTTCTTGCCTTTGCCACACATCTTGATGACGTACTTTTAAACATTAAGCGAATTAATAATGAGCACCCTGTTTTTGCACCTGATGTTCCTGTTGCAGGCGGCGGTCTTTTCACCACTGAATTTGTTAAGGAAAATGAGGACAAATTCGATTTTGTATATAACCGCCTTGCAGATGATGAAAGCAAGCAGGTGTACCTTGATATAATCAATTTCAAAATATCGGGAAAGGTTGATTATCTTTTCAATTCATTCTGTGATAAAAGCAGCGTTTACAGAGATTTATTAAAGCTTTCAGACAATGAAATAATTGCTGACTTAGGGGCATATGACGGCGATACAATAAGGGAATTTACAGATTATACAAACGGAAAATACAATCATATTTATGCACTCGAGCCTGACCCTAAGAATTTTAAAAAGCTAAGCAGAAACACAGAAAATATGACAAATATCGACATTTTTAATATGGGTGCATGGAGCAGACACGACACCCTTATTTTTGACAAGCAGGGCAGCAGAAATTCAAAGCTGTCAGGTAAAGGAGTGCCTGTTGAGGTATGTGACATTGACAGCCTTATTAACTCCCCTGTCACAATGATAAAAATGGATATTGAGGGCAGCGAGCTTCAGGCACTTAACGGCGCTGAAAGCATCATAAAAAAATACAACCCTAAGTTGTACGTCTGTGCCTACCACAGAAATGAGGATTTGTTCTCTCTGCCTTTAAAAATACTTGAGCTCAATCCTGAATACAAAATATATTTCAGACACAGCAAATACATACCTGCCTGGGAATCAAACTTTTACTGCATATGTGAATAATTACCGAGGAAATAATAATGACAACCATTTTATATAGTATAATAATTTTTTTCGCATGCACCGTCGGTGCTGTTGTAGGAATAGGCGGAGGAATAATAATAAAACCTCTTCTTGACTTTATAGGAATACACAGCATTGAAACTGTAGGTTTTATATCCACCTGTGCAGTCTTTGCAATGAGCATAAGCTCATCAGTCAAGCACATAAAAGCTAAAACAGAAATCAAGCCAAAAATCGTTCTTTTTGTATCGGCAGGCTCAATTTTCGGCGGAATAATAGGAAATGAAATATTCGATTCATTTGTTGAAAATTTTGATTCAGGCTTAGTTAAAGGCATTCAGGCAGTTATAATAACTATTTTCATAGTGTTTGTAATTATTTATGTCAATTCAAAAAACAACAAAAGCTTTCAGATTAAAAATCCTGCTGCAATAATTTTAGCAGGTCTTATACTTGGCTTGATGAGTGCATTTTTAGGCATAGGCGGCGGACCTATAAACACTGCATTCTTAGTACTTTTATTCTCCTTTACAATTAAAGAAAGTGCAGTTTATTCAGTAGCAATTATTTTTTTCAGCCAGTTAAGTCAGCTTATTACCATATTTATTAACAATCAGTTTCTTCCCTATAAAGAGTACACTCCCATTATACTTGCTGCAATGGCAGTATCAGTTGTCGGAGGAATAATAGGCTCACAGCTAAACAAAAAGCTGTCAAATAAGACCATTACAAAAATTTTTTCTGCAGTACTGACAATTGTCGCAATTATAAATATTTATAACGCCGTTGTCGGATTCACTGCAAAATAAATAAAGGGGGATTTTATGAAGCAGAAAAATATTATTTTTTATTTTTCCGACCAGCAAAGATGGGACACAATTAATGAAACAGTGTCACCAAATCTTTGCCGCCTTGCAGAGGAAGGTGTTAAGTTTGAAAATAACTTTACCTGTCAGCCTGTTTGCGGTCCTGCAAGAGCCTGCCTTCAGTCAGGCAAATATGCAACACAAATAGGCTGCTATTGGAATGGAATAGCACTTCCCGAAGACACAAAAACCTTAGCACATCATTTTAATAATGCAGGATATCAGACTGCATATATCGGAAAATGGCACCTTGCATCAGATCGTCTGCCCGGTATCGGACTGCACTGTGAAAAAACTGCTGTTCCTAAAAAAAGACAAGGCGGTTATCAATACTGGCGAGCTGCCGATGTTCTGGAATTCACATCGCACGGCTATAACGGTTATGTATTTGACGGTGACGGAAACAAGCTTGATTTCAAAGGATACAGAGCAGACTGCATTAACGACTATGCACTGGAATTTATTGAAAACAGGGATAAGGAAAAGCCTTTCTTTATGTTTGTAAGTCAGCTTGAGCCTCATCATCAGAACGACCATAAGCATATTGAGGGTTATAAAGAAACTATTGATAAATTCAAAAGCTATCCCCTGCCTGATGATCTGACCTTTCTTAAGGGTAATTATAAAGAGGAATACCCTGATTACATATCTGCCTGCAACAGGCTTGATTATAATATCGGAAGACTTGTTGATAAGCTCAAAGCAGAGGGTATATATGATGACACAATTATAATTTACACCTCTGATCACGGAGCACATTTTAAGACAAGAAATCCTGAATACAAACGCTGCTGCCACGAAAGTGCAACACATACACCCCTTATAATTAAAGGCGGCGGCTTTGAGGGCGGAAGGTCTGAAAACAGGCTTTCTTCGCTTATTGACTTACCACCAACTATTCTTTCTATGGCAGGAATACCGATACCCTGCGACTATTCAGGCATAGATTTAACCACACAAATTGACAAGCCTGAAAAAAAAAGGGACTGCGTTTTTATTCAGATAAGCGAAGCATCAAATTCAAGAGCAATAAGAACAGAACGTTTTAAATATGAGGTCCGTGATATGGCACCTATAGGCTATGCTCATCACAGCTCAAACGCTTACTGGGAAAGCTATCTTTATGATTTAAAAAAGGACCCTGACGAAAAGTATAATCTTATCAAAGACCCAAGATACAGACACGTAAGACAAGAGCTTAAATACCTGCTGCTTGAGCAAATGTCACAGGCTGGTGAAGAAGCACCTGTTATACTCCCTGCATTAATTAAAAGAAAAAAATGATAAAGAATTTTATATCATTTGTAACATATACCCCTGTTTCTTCATAGGATGGTTTAGAAACGCGAAAGGGGGTTGCAAATATGGGTTGCGGATGCAATAACTTCGGCGGATGCGGTTCTTGGATTATCATCCTTATCATCATCCTTCTGCTTGCTGGCGGCGGCTGTGGCAACAGCTTCGGCGGTTGTGGCTGCGGTAACAACGATTGTGGCTGTGGTTGCTAATTAACGTATAATACACAAACGGCGGCGGGGATTTATGTCCCTGCCGCTACTCTTTTATATAAATTCTATTTCCAGATTTGCACTTTTTATTGACAATGAACGCAGTGTATTATCTTCATTCTGAAGCAGAACAAAATCACCAAGAGATGTTTTGCCATAATACTGATATCCGTTTTCAATCTTTTTGACATTAGGCTGCGAGAGCGAAGCAAGGCTTTCAAACACCTCATATATCACTATTGAAATATTTGAACGTTCAAATCCCTTGCCGTCAATGTCATAAGAATAATCACCATAGTTGAAATTAAGCACCGAGCCGTCATAGGTCATCACCATTCCGTAAGCGGCAGTAGAGCTTACTATTGCTTTAACATCCTTCTCCGTTTTACAAATTTCGCATTCAAATACAAAATCCCCCGACATTACCTTAACCCTCTGAGTAAAGGCAACAGGTATTTCGGGGGTATATTCTTTTACTTCACAGCCTGTGAACAAAAGCATTATTAAGAAAATGGGGATTAACCTTTTCAAGTGCATCAGTCCTATTCAAAATTAGACATCAAAGCACCTAAAAGCGAAAGCATATCATCAACAGTCATCCCTCTTTGTGAAAGCTCCTCCGCAGTTATATCACCGCAAAAACCGTGAATATAAACTGCTGATTTTGCCGCCTGAAGCGGAGAAAATCCCTGAGCAATAAATGATGCCAGCATACCTGTGAGCATATCGCCTGTGCCTCCCATAGCCATTCCGGCATTGCCAGTGGTATTGACAAACACCTGACTGCCGTCTGTAACAATGGTATTTGCACCCTTTAAAACAATTATACAGTCATTCTCCTTAGCAAAAGCTCTTGCTACATCAATTCTGTTTGACTGCACATATTCAGTACTTTCACCGATAAGACGAGCCATTTCTGCAGGATGCGGTGTAATAACAAGCGGTGCCTTTCTGTCCTTAATAATATCTATGAAGGGTACGATTGAATTAATACCGTCAGCATCCAAAACAATCGGCGCTGATGAATTTTTTATCACCTGCGAGGTTATAACCTGAGTATCATCATTATTTCCGATACCACAGCCGATTGCCACAGAATCAGCTCGGCCGACAGACTGCATTACATCATTCATTGCACCGATAGATATTGTCTTGCTCTCATTTTCACATACAGGCTTAAAAATCGGCTGAATTAAATGGGAGGTCATAACGGGATAAGCCGATTTAGGGAACAAACATTCAAGCAGACCTACGCCTGTTTTAAGTGCCGCCTTTGCACAAATCACTGCTGCACCGGGCATACTGTACGAACCGCATATATTGAGCTGCCTTCCGAAACTGCCCTTGTGTGAATTTTTCAGTCTTTTTGAAAATCCTGATTTAACATCTGATGCAGTGATTGTATGAGCATAATCATTATCATAATACTTTTCAGGTATACCTATATTAACAACACAAACCTCACCGCAGTATTCATTTGCAGGGGGAAGAACGTGCGCATATTTCAGCGTTGAAATTGCAATTGTATAATCAGCCTTAACTGCATTTATAACCTCACCTGTAGATGCATCTGTACCGCTTGGAGTATCAATACTTATAACAACAGCATCTGATGAATTAACAGCATCAAATACATTACCGAACGGCTCTCTCGGCTCGCCGTGAAAACCGATACCGAAAAGGCAGTCAATAATAAATCCGCAGTCAAAATCATAATCAGCAAAGGCAACTGATTTAACACCGCTTTCAACAGCTTCATTATAATACATAAGCGGCTCTATGAGCTCAGGAAATTTATCAGCAATAACAATCACTGCATCAACGCCTGAATCACACAGCAGCTTTGCAATAACAAATCCGTCACCTGCATTTTTACCATTGCCGCAAAGCACTGCAACACTGCTTTTTTTCAGCTTATCGCCATACTTTTTAACTATTTTGTTAAAGCAGGCTGTTCCTGCACATTTCATAAGACCTTCTTCTGTGAACTCATTTTGAAATGCTCTTTCCTCAACTGCTTTAATTTGCTTAGCTGTTAAAACTCTCATCATTACCTCCGTGGGCAAAACTGTTAATTACTCAGTCATTTTATCTTCAAAAACAGGGCTTAATACAAAGCTGAAACTCTTGCCTCTCAGCTTTCCAAGACAGTATTTTTCCGACGGCATAGGACCGCAGGCATTGGAACCGGCACCCATAACCTCTGCATCAAGATTAATGCAGGTTGTGTGATGGGTTAAATCCTCTCTGTGTTTAGCCTTTGCGCATTGCCATGGTGTAAACGGTGCTGCACTGAATACAAAAGGCTTATTAACAGCATCAAATCTAAGACCTGTTCCCTTTTCGTCTGTGACAACAACAAAGCGTGTATTACATCTTGTTGCACTTTCCTGGGGCATAATATAATCCTCATACATACACTGAACTGTATTCTCATAAACACCTGTCAATGCGTGCTCTCTGAAATCTGGCATATTCACAACAGGACCAAGACCCAAATACTTAACTTTGTCGAATTCCTTTTTCAGCTCAAGCTGAACACCAAAGCGTGGTATCATTCCCACTCTGCAACCTGACAAGACGTTATAATCGGCCTTTATTGTGCCGTCACTGTAAATGTTGTATGTAACCTGAACTGCCGCTACCTTTGCCTTTATCGCAGTTTTAACAGTGGATTTAAAGCTGATTTTAAAACAATTGCCGCTTTCGTTGCAGCTGCATCCACTGTTTACGGTATATGTATTATCAAGTCTGAGCTTTTCCCAGATTTTGTTTATATACATATCATTATCAAGTGGAGCACGATAAAACTGCAGACCAGGTCCTTTGAAATTTCCGTCAGGAAGCTGATTAATAATTTCTCTGCCGTTAATAGTATAAGAATCAATCTGACAGGTATTCTTATCAAAAATCATAGAGCCGTTGTCAAAATAAATAAACAAACGCTTTTCGCTTTCCTGAACTCTCGGTGCATTCCTGCCGCCGCAGTCAAACATCAACTTACCTGCTGAAAGCTCGATTTCTTCATTTGCAATCACAAAATCATTATCCGAATACTCAAACTGAATAACAGTGTTGTTTTTGCTGTTAAAGCTGATATTATCAAGCTTAACCTCATATACCTGCTGCGGCTTTATATCAATATTAAACTCGCCGCTTTCGGTAACATCGCCGTTTTCAAGCAGTGAATACTTAACAGTAAATACAGCATTTTCAAAATATCTGTGGTTAAAGAAGCTGTATGTGTTATTGTTAGTTCTTTTTGCTCTGACAGGGCGGTAGCAGTTTTTCATCTGCAAAGCACCTGAATGAGGCTCTCTGTCAGGAAAAAATAATCCATCAACACAAAAATTGCCGTCGTGTTTCAGCTCGCCGTGATCACCGCCGTAGGTATATTCATAATCACCATTTTCGTGATAAACAGCGTGATCCGCAAACTCCCATATACATCCGCCCAGCATATTTTCAGCACTGTAAAAGCTCTTGACATATCGCTCAAGCTCACCTGCACCGACACCCATAGCATGAGCATATTCACAAAGGTAAAACGGCTTTTGATAAAACTTTGAAGGCATACCGCTGCCGCCTGCAATCTTCTCGCAGACTGACGGCGCAGTGTACATCTGTGAAACCACATCATATGCCCAGCGCTTTGTTCTGCACGCACCCTCATAATGAATAGGAATTTCAGTCAGCTTTTTAAGCTCATTATAGCAATAATCCTGATTAAGATAACCATGAGACTCATTGCCAAGCGACCACATTGTAATGCTTGGGTGATTCTTGTCACGTTCAAACATTCTGTAAACTCTGTCCCAGTAATGACCCTGCCATTCAGGATTATGTGAGCACGCACCACGGTTTTTG
>DBFOUY010000153.1:0-2844 GCA_048365975.1 Eubacterium sp. | reverse complement strand
ATGGACAGAACACGTGCTGACCATATAGGAATGCTTGCAACTGCAATGAACTCACTTGCACTTTGTGATGCACTTGAGCAGCTAGGCGCTGTTGTCAGAGTTCAGACTGCTATTGAGATGCGTCAGATTGCTGAGCCGTATATTCGTAACAAGGCAATCCGTCATTTTGAAAAGGGCAGAATTGTTATTTTCGGATGCGGAACAGGCTCTCCGTTCTTTTCAACAGATACTGCTGCAGCACTCAGAGCTGTTGAAATCAATGCAGATGTTTTACTTAAAGCAACTAATGTTGACGGCGTTTATGATAAAGATCCTAATAAATACGATGATGCTGTTAAGTTTGATGAGGTACAGTTTAAAGAAGTGCTTGCACGTGATATCAAGGTAATGGATTCAACAGCATTCTCACTTTGTAAGGATAACGATTTGTCAATTCTTGTGTTTGATTTAACTGATCCTGATAATGTTGTTAAGGCTGTTAAGGGTGAAACAATCGGTACACTTGTTAGAAACTAATTTAATTTTTGAGAGGTAAATTATTATGGAAACCGTATTTAATAAAACTAAAGAAAAAATGGAAAAATGCTTAACTGCTCTTGAGCGTGATTTTGCTGCAGTAAGAGCAGGCAGAGCAAACCCTGCTGTGCTTGATAAAGTAATGGTTGATTATTATGGCGTACCTACACCTATTAATCAGATGGCTGCTGTTTCAGTGCCTGAGGCAAGACTTCTTGTTATTCAGCCTTGGGATGCCTCAACTCTCAGAGAGATTGAAAAGGCTATCAACACTGCTGACATCGGCATCAACCCTCAGAATGACGGCAAGGTTATTCGTCTTACCTTCCCTCAGCTTACTGAGGAGCATCGTAAAACCTTACAGAAGGATATTTCAAAGCGTGGCGAGGAAGCAAAGGTTGCTATCCGTAATGTCCGCCGTGATTCTATGGACGATATTAAGAAACTCAAGAAGGATAATGAAATCACAGAGGATGAGCAGAAGGACGGAGAAAAGAAACTCCAGGATATTACAGATGATTATGTAAAGCAGGTTGAGTCTATTACTAAAAAGAAAGAGGAAGAGATTCTTTCAATCTGATTTTATTTATGATTAAAGGGTGACTGCTAAGTCACCCTAAAACTGTATTTATAACTATATTGAGGAGGTGCGATGTATGGCACTTTTCAGTAAAAAAAATGAAACGAATGATGAATTTGCAGTTCTTCCAAGGCATATCGGTATTATTATGGACGGTAACGGCAGGTGGGCTAAAAAAAGAGCTCTTCCACGTTCGGCAGGTCATAAGGCAGGTGCTAATGTTTTCAGAACAATAAGCAAGGAATGTGAACGTCTTGGTATTGAAAATGTTACTTTCTATGCATTTTCCACAGAAAACTGGAAAAGACCTAAGGAAGAGGTTGACGCTCTTATGAGTCTGTTTATGGATTATCTGCTTGAGGCTAAAAGTGATATGACACAGGCAGGCAACAGCAAAATAAAATTTATCGGTGAGCGAGAGGGTATATCACAGAATCTTCTTGACCTTATGGATGAGGCTGAGGAGGAAACTGCACCGCATACAGGCACAACAGTTAATCTTGCGATTAATTACGGCGGCAGGCAGGAAATTGTTTCTGCAGTCAATCAGCTCATCAAAGAGGGTAAAACTGAAATTACTGAGGATGATATTTCAGCAAGAATTTATACCTGCAGTGATTGTGACTTGATTATAAGACCAAGCGGTGAGCAGCGTCTTTCAAATTTCCTGCTGTGGCAGGCGGCTTACAGTGAATTCTGGTACAGTGATGTGCTTTGGCCTGATTTCAAGGTTGATGATTTGCACCAGGCACTCAGAGAATTTGAAAAAAGAAATCGTCGTTTCGGAGGATAGTGATGAAGCAAAGAGTTATTACAGCAGTTGTTCTGCTGGCAGTATTAGCAGTTATAGTATGGCAGATTAATACACCTGCTCTTGTGATTGCAGTTGCATTTTTATCTGCAGTAGCCGCAGGCGAGATTATGAGATGTGCTAATGTTCAGAATATGTTTATTAAGGTTTTGGGCATAATTTTTGCCGCACTCACACCGTTTCTGACAAGTGCCAAGGTTTTAGAGCCTGTGGTTTCTGCAGAGGTGTGGGGAAAAGTTACAGGCTTTCTGCCGCCTATTGTTTACATAATTATTTTATGTCTTGCATTTTTCCTGGCAATGCTTAAGGGCTATGCATATACAACTTTTGAGGATGTAACAGTTTCGTTCTTTGCAAGTGCGGTTGTGCCATTCGGATTTGGTATTTTTATTAGATTAAGAGATATGTTTGATAATGCTCAGTTTGGTGTATATCTTATTTTCTTTGCTCTTATTTGTGCTCTTGCTACAGACACAGGTGCACAGCTTACAGGCATGGCAATCGGCAAGCACAAAATGGCACCGAATATTTCACCTAAAAAAACAGTTGAGGGTGCCATAGGCGGTTTGATATTCAGCTTTATTCTTAATGCTGTGGCACTTGTTATTTATAACAAAACAGCAGATGTTCCTGTTGATCAGGCAATGGCAACAGTTATACTTGTGGCAAGCGTTCCTGTTTCATTTATGGGTATGATGGGCGACCTTTCAGCATCAGTTCTGAAAAGAAACTTTAATGTTAAGGATTTCGGCAGAATTTTCCCCGGTCACGGCGGAATAATGGACAGAATGGATTCATCACTCTTTACTCTGCCTTGTGCACTTGTTGTTGCAATAATTACTAAAAACTTCTTATAATTCAGGTGACGTAAATGAAAAATATTTCGCTTTTAGGTTCAACCGGCTCAATAGGCACACAAAGCCTTGATGTGTGCAGA
>DBFOUY010000152.1:0-4377 GCA_048365975.1 Eubacterium sp. | reverse complement strand
GAAAAGCAGGTTAAGGCAGAGCTTGAATTTCTGGATATGCCGAAATTGGAGTTTAAAGTTGATTTTCAAAAAGGCAATCTCAGATCAAACGGCTTTGATAAAATAGAGTTTCTTATTTCAACAAACCCCGGTGAGCCGCCTAAGCCTATGGCAAAAATTGCCTCCGGCGGTGAGCTTTCAAGAATAATGCTTGCAATTAAAAATATATTGTCGTACAATGATACAATCGGTACTTTGATATTTGATGAAATTGATGTTGGTGTCAGTGGCAGAGCAAGCCAGAAAATCGGACTTAAATTAAAATCTGTTTCAAAAAACACACAGGTTATCTGCGTTACACATTCGGCACAGATTGCATCAAATGCAAATGAGCATTTTCTTATTGAAAAAGATATTACAGGTGATAAGACCTATACAAAAGTAACACCCCTTGATTTTGAAGCAAGGAAAAGAGAGCTTGCACGAATTATGGGCGGTCTTGAAATTACTGACACTCTGCTTAAGAGTGCAGAGGAATTATTGCTTGCCGATTAAAAATATATACTATTTGGAGGATTAATATATATGGGAGTTTATGAAGAATTACAGGAGCGTGGATTAATCGCTCAGGTTACGGATGAAGAGCAAATAAGAGAGCTTGTTAATACTGGCAAGGCAACATTCTATATCGGTTTTGACCCAACAGCTGACAGCCTGCATGTTGGTCACTTTATGGCACTCTGCCTTATGAAAAGACTGCAGATGGCAGGCAATAAACCTATTGCACTTATCGGCGGCGGCACTGGTATGATCGGCGACCCAAGTGGAAAAACAGATATGAGAAAAATGATGACGCCTGAAACTATTGCGCATAACTGCGAGTGCTTTAAAAAGCAGATGTCAAAATTCATTGAGTTTGGCGAGGATAAGGCAATAATGGTTAATAATGCTGACTGGCTTCTTGACCTTAATTACGTCAATCTTCTTCGTGAGGTTGGTGCATGCTTCAGCGTTAACCGAATGCTGACCTTTGAGTGCTACAAGCAGAGAATGGAGAGAGGTCTTTCCTTCCTCGAATTTAACTATATGATTATGCAGAGCTACGATTTCTACACTCTTTATAAGAAATATGGCTGTAATCTGCAGTTCGGCGGCGATGACCAGTGGTCAAATATGATAGGCGGTATGGAGCTTATCAGACGTAAGCTGCAGGGTGATGCTAATGCTATGACAATCACTCTTCTTACAAATTCAGAGGGCAAGAAAATGGGTAAAACCGAAAAGGGTGCTGTCTGGCTTGATGCTGAAAAAACAAGCCCTTACGAGTTTTATCAGTACTGGAGAAATGTTGGCGATGATGACGTTATCAAATGTATGAAGCTGCTTACTTTTATCCCTATGGAGCAGATAAATGAGTATGCAAAATGTGAGGGTGCTGAGCTTAACAAGGTTAAAGAAGTGCTTGCATTTGAGCTTACAAAAATGATTCACGGCGAGGATGAGGCTGTTAAGGCACAGCAGGCAGCAAAGGCTCTTTTTGCAGGCGGTGCAGATAACTCTAATATGCCTACCACAACACTTACTGATGATGATTTTACTGATGGTGAAATCACTGTTCTTGATATGATGCTTAAGGCTAATATGATTAAGTCTAAGGGTGAGGGCAGACGTCTTATTGACCAGGGTGGTGTAAGTGTTAATGATGAAAAAATCAGTGGTGCACTTACAGCACTTAAAGCATCTGACTTTGACAAGGATATTATTGTTAAAAAAGGCAAAAAAATGTTCCACAAATTTATAAAATAATTTTACTGAAATCCTCAGCAGAAATGTTGAGGATTTTTTATATATTAAAATATAAAAGCTTTATTGATTAATTACAATATATGTGATAAACTAATTCTAATAATGTTTATTGGTGATAGTATGACTGAAATTGAAAAAAAGATAAATGAATTAAGAGAAACTCTGCGTTATCATTCCGCACGTTATTACAACGATGATGCACCTGAGATAGAGGATTATGAATATGATATGATGATGAGGGAACTCAAATCGCTTGAGGAGGAATATCCTCAGTTTGACACTCCTGATTCACCTACAAAAAAGGTTGGCGGAAAGGCTGATAATACATTTGAAAGTGTTGTTCATTCCGTCAGAATGGAAAGCTTACAGGACGCTTTCAGCCGTGATGAAATTTTTGACTTTGACAAGCGTGTCAATGACTCTGTGAATTCACCTGAATATGTGGTTGAGCCGAAAATTGACGGACTGTCTGTCAGTCTTGAATATCGTGACGGATTATTTTTCAGAGGCTCAACACGTGGTGATGGTGATGTAGGCGAGGATGTCAGCGGTAATTTAAGAGTTATCCACAATGTTCCGCTTAAGCTAAATAAGCCTGTACCTTATATTGAGGTACGAGGTGAGGTCTATATGCCTAAAAGGAGTTTTGAACGTGTGGTTGACAGGCAGCTTTTAAACGATGAAAAGCCCTTTAAAAATCCACGCAATGCTGCGGCGGGTTCATTAAGGCAGAAAGACAGCAGTGTAACAGCAGGCAGAGGACTGGATATTTTTATTTTCAATATTCAGCAGATTGAGGGAGAAGAGCTTAATTCCCATAAGCAGTCACTTGATTATCTTAAAGAACTCGGCTTCAATACTGTGCCTTTTTATAAGAAGGTTGACAGTATTGATGATGCATTAGAAGAGATTGACAGAATAGGCGAGGAGCGCGGAAATCTTGAGTTTGATATTGATGGAGCAGTAATTAAGGTTGATGATTTTTCACAGCGTGATATTTTAGGCTCAACTGCTAAATATCCAAAGTGGGCTGTCGCTTTTAAATATCCGCCTGAAGAAAAGCAGACAGTGCTTAAGGACATTGAAATTGCTGTCGGCAGAACAGGTGTTTTGACACCAACCGCAATTTTTGACAGCATTCACCTTGCAGGTACAACTGTCAGCCGTGCTACTCTGCATAATCAGGATTTTATTAATGAAAAGAATATTAATATCGGTGACACAATAACTGTCAGAAAAGCAGGGGATATTATTCCTGAGGTACTCTGTGTTAATGAAAAGAAAAGTGACAGTCCTTATACTTTTCCTGCAGTATGTCCTTCCTGCGGTGAGCCTGTTATTCGTGAAAATGATGAGGCAGCAATTCGCTGTATAAATTCAGAATGTCCTGCACAGCTTTTAAGAAATCTTATTCATTTTTGCTCTCGTGATGCAATGGATATTGAGGGCTTAGGTCCTGCAATTATTGAAACCTTTGTTGAAAATGGTCTTATTTCAAAGACCTATGATATATATAATCTTGACTATGAAAAAATAGCAACACTTGAGGGCTTTAAAGAAACAAGTGCAAATAACATTAAGGATTCAGTTGAAAAATCAAAAGATAATGATTTAGGCAAACTGATTTTTGCTCTCGGTATTCGCCATATAGGTGCAAAGGCAGGTAAGCTCCTTGCAGACCATTTTAAAGATATAGACAATATTATGAATGCAACTGTTGAAGATATTCTTGAAATTGAGGGCTATGGTCTTATAATGGCTCAGAGTGTTGCAGAATATTTCAGTCTTGAATCAAGTATTGAGCTTATAAGCAATCTGAAATCAGCAGGCGTTAATATGAAATCAAAAACTGTCATTGAGGATGAACGCTTTAAGGGTATGACCTTTGTATTAACAGGAACACTGCCGACATTTAAAAGAGCTGAGGCATCAAAAATAATAGAGTCTTTCGGCGGTAAAACAAGCTCATCTGTTTCCAAAAAAACAACTTATGTTTTAGCAGGTGAGGAAGCAGGCTCAAAGCTTGACAAGGCTAATGCTTTGGGTGTGGCAGTTATAAGTGAAGAAGAATTTATGGGTATGATAAAATGAATGAAATAAGAAAAAAACAAAAAAAGCTTTATAAAATAATGAAAGCACTTGTGATATTCGGTGCAGCATTTATTTTAATCTTTATCGGTTTGCAGCCGACAATAATGAAATACAGTCAGATAACAGCCACTGTTCTGACCTATGTATGTGATGCAATTGTTGTTGCGGTGCTTGCTCTGCTGTTTTCCTATTATTCAAAATATGGAAAATGTGACAGCATAATGTCATCAATTGAAAATGAAATAAATGACAACGGCTATTATCTGACATCACGAACAGAAAAAGATAATAAGTCCTATATTCAGGTTTTATATGATGATTTGAAAAACTGCGGTTTTTCAATGAACAAGGATATTGAAATAGGTGATTTTGATTTCTCAATTAAAGCGATGAAAAAGAAGGAATACTTTTATTGTGCTGATGTTGAAGCACTTGATAAAAATGATGTTCTTGCATATCTTGATGCCGTTATAACTGACATAACTGTTAATTCTTTAAAAC